>JBLJBD010000144.1:0-21005 GCA_047637815.1 Anaerovoracaceae bacterium | reverse complement strand
TGTCATGGACATGGGGAATCCGCAGGTCCAGGAACCGGAGTTGGACAGGGACTGGGGCAGGTTCACGCAGACTTTGCACACGGGAATCATTTCGCCCAGCTTGGTTACTCTTTCGTCGATGGTTGTGTGGATACCGATGCTGTGGCCTTTGCCCTGGTACTCCAGGATGTTCATGACTTTTTCAACTGCATCGTCAAAATCCTTGGCTTTTCTGACGCCGGAAACCGGGGATAATTTTTCGCCGGTGAAGGGGAATTCGTTTCCGTATCCGCCGTTTTCTTCTGCCATCAGCATAACGGTTCCTTCGGGAACTTCGATGCCGGCAGCGTCTGCGATGACTTTAGCAGGCTGAGCAACGATGTGTCGGTTCAGGTCGTGGTTGGCAGGGGATTCGGGCCACAGAGTCTTCAGCAGCTTCTGCTTGTCTTCGGAATCTTCCTTGATCAGGAATGCGCCTCTTCTTTCCATAGCAGCCATGAAGTCGTCGTAGCAGCTTTCGAAGACAACGATGTTGTTTTCGGTGGAGCAGGAAGTAGCGTTGTCAAAAGTCTTGGATCGAACGATCAGGTCAGCAACCTGGTCCATATCAGTTGTTCCGTCAACGATGGAAACAACGTTTCCGGTACCTACGCCGATGGCCGGGTTTCCGGAGGAGTAAGCCTGTCGAACCATGGGTGTTCCGCCGGTAGCCAGGATGAAGTCAACCTGCTTCATCAGCTGAGCAGAAGCCTCGATGGATACATAATCCGGATCGATGGCCTGAACCAGGTCAGCCGGTGCGCCGCACTTAACGATGGTTTCACGAATCATTTCGGTAACAGCCAGGTTGGTTTTTCTTGCTTTGGGATGGGGAGCCAGGATGATGGCGTTTCTGGTCTTCAGAGCCATCAGAGCTTTTACTACGGGAGTAGCTTCGCCATTGGTTACCGGAATGATTGCTCCGATTACGCCGATGGGTTTTGCATAGACTTCCATGCCCATTTCTTCGTCAACGGAATATAAACCGACGGAGGGCTTGCCCTTCATCTGGAAATAAGAACCCTTTACTTTTCCGTACATCTTTAATTCTTTGTCTTTGGGAATGCCCATGCCGGACTCTTCCACCAGCATTTCACCAAACTTCAGTGCAACCTCAGGCTTGGTCAGCTGATAAGCAACAGCAGCGGTCAGTTTCTCAACCATAGCCTGGTCGAAACCTTCTGCGATTTTCTGGGCTGCATGGCCTTTAGCCACTAAGTCCGCAACGTACGCTTCGTAATTGATAGACATATTTTTTCCTCCTTAGATAAAAGTAACAAGAATGTCAGCATGACTGCTGATGCCTTATAATAGAGCAAGAGCCGTGCCAACTTTTGTGATATGGACTCGCAGCAGGACATGTATCCTGTATACGAAATACCCGGTTTGGGAAACCCACGTTTTCCAACGGCCCTTCAGTGGAGTTTAATAAAACTTTAGGTGAATTACCATTGGGAAAAATTCGGAAAAAAACAACGGGTGATACAAATATGAATCGGTTTATTTGTTAAAAATTAACCGATTTTATTTTCAGAACCGGGAGCCCTCATAAATGAAGCCTCAAGGGTTTCGGCCCGGAGAAAAAGCAAACGATGCAAATATGTATCGGTGATGCAATTGTGTATCACTTGTTGAACCCCTTTTTTCAGTGTTCCGATTGGGGGATTCCATACTTATTTAATTTGCGGACAACTGTAGGCTGGCTGACATCCAGTACCTTGGCCATGGTCCTGGTGGACCGGTACTTTTTGTAGGCTCTTCGCAAAATATCCTTCTCTGCTTCCTCCAGTGCATTTCTCAGTGTCAGGTTTTCCGGATGCCGGGGAGTGTCAACGGTGACGGAGGTGTGAATGAATTGAGGGATGTTTTCCGGTAAGATAACATTTCCTTTTGTAGTGATAACCAGCCTCTCGATGATGTTGTGAACCTCCCGTACATTCCCTGGCCAGCCGTATCGCAGCAGAACGGCCATAGCACCGGGATCGATGGTCTTGTGATCATTGATTTTTTCGTTGTAGGTTTCCAGGATGGAAAGAATCAGCGGGTGGATGTCTTCGTAACGCTCCCGGAGGGGGGGCACATGGATCGGCACTACATTGAGCCGGTAATAGAGATCTTCCCGAAAGGCTCCAAGGAGCACCTGGCTGTGAAGGTCTTTGTTGCTGGCCGAGATGATCCGGACATCGATGGGGATGCTCCGGACACCGCCGACCCTGGTAATCTCCCGCTCCTGGATGACCTGAAGCAGTTTGACCTGAAGATTCAGGGGAAGTTCGGAAATTTCATCCAGAAAGATGGATCCCTTTTGGGCGACTTCAAAGAGCCCTTTCTTGACTTCGTTCCGGGAACCGGTGAAGGAGCCCGGTTCATAACCGAACAGTTCCGATTCGATCAGGTTCTCCGGGATGGCCCCGCAGTTGACCTTTACAAAAGGAAAGGAAGATCGCTTGCCACTTTCGTGAAGCAGCTTGGCCACCACTCCTTTTCCCACCCCGGACTCCCCGGTGATGAGGACGGTGGAATCCAGGTCTGCCAGCCTTTTGATCAGCTGGAAGATGTTGAACATGACCGGGCTGTTGGCGATGAGGCCGTTGGCAACCAGGTGCTTATCCTGAAATTTCAAGTCCTCCAGGGCGCTTTCCACCGAGTTCAGTTTGTTCTGTAAAAGACTCAGTTCGGTGATATCCCGGGATGTGGTAATGATTTTGCTTAATTTGCCGGTGTCATCAAATACCGGAGTGCCGGTAGAAAGGATTTTCTTTCCGTCCTTGTTTTCGTGGACAATGGTCACCTCCTCTTTCCGTTCCATGACCAGCCGGGCTACGGAAGGATTGAACAAGCCGATGCTCTCCAGATAGGCTACATTCTTGCCCCGTATTTCTTCCGGGGTGATTTTATAAAGCTCGGAACAGGCCTTGTTGCACCAGATGGAATTGCCCCCCGCATCGTCGATGAAAACAGCATCCTTGATGCTGTTCAGGATAGGGAGAATGTCGGTTGCTTCAATGTCTTTGATAAAGTTATCCATATTTACTGATTGGCCCTCTCTTGACGGGATTGCATTCCGTACTGATGTGCATAAATGATAACATAGCTTAGTGTAGTTCTGTTGAACTCTGTGTGATGTTATTATATAATGAAGAGGAAAAAAGTGCAAGGCAGAGGAAATAAGGGTTGACGACGGAATAAGATAATGGTATATTAATTGGGTACGAAGAAGAAGTTATCCGCTTCTCACCTTTACGGCGCAGGCTGTCCGGGTTAATAGTTGTTTATGCCATGCCCAAGGGCGTGCTGACAGGAGCGGATGCGGAAGTATCCGCTTTTTTATTTTGCAGGAGGTGCAAGGACATTAGCAAGGAAAATTTGATCAACGAAGAAATTCGTGATAAAGAACTGAGAGTTATTGACAGTGATGGTACACAGCTGGGCGTCATGTCCCTGGAGGATGCCATGGCTCTGGCCAACGAACGGAAGCTGGACCTGGTGAACATTTCCCCCACGGCCAAACCACCGGTGTGCAAGATTCTTGATTATGGAAAGTATCGTTATGAACTTCAGAAGAGAGAAAAGGAAGCCAAGAAGAAGCAAAAGACTACCCAGGTAAAGGAAATCCGGCTCAGCACCTTCATCGAAGATCATGATATTATGGTGAAAGCCAATACTGCTGCCAAGTTCCTGAAGGAAGGCGACAAAGTAAAGGTAAGCCTGCGATTCCGAGGAAGAGAAAAAGATTATGTCAACAAAGGGCTTGATGTGATGAAGAAATTTTCTGATGCAGTCGCCGAGTTCGGCGTAATCGAGAAAAAGCCTGAATTCGAAGGCAGAAGCTTGACGATGATCTTGACGCCAAAGGCAGAAAAAGCAGAAAAATAAAGGACGCGCGGGATCCTGGCCCCGTCTCCTCAGGGAGGCGGCGATACCCCGTGGAAAGAATTTCTATAGCATAGGAGGAAGTAGATAAAATGGCTAAAAACAAAATGAAGTCTCATCGAGGCGCAATGAAAAGATTCCGACTGACCGGTTCCGGTAAAGTAAAGAGGAACAAGGCATACAAAAGCCACATCCTGACCAAAAAGGCTGCCAAGAGAAAAAGAGGACTGCGAAAGGCCACTTTGCTGACGAGTGCTGATTTAAAGCGAATCAAATCTGTATTGAACAAATAATTGGGAGGGTAATGAGGAATGGCAAGAGTAAAAAAGGGTGTTAACGCCCATAAGAGACATAAGAAAGTACTGAAGCAGGCAAAAGGCTTTTACGGAACCAAGAGCAAGGTGTTCCGGGCAGCAAATCCGGCTGTGATGAGAGCTCTGCGATCTGCTTATGTAGGACGAAAAAACAAAAAGAGAGAATACCGAAGACTGTGGATCGCCCGAATCAATGCGGGAGCCAGAATGAACGACCTCTCCTATAGCCGCTTGATTGATGGCCTGAACAAAGCAGGCATCGAAATCAACCGAAAGATGCTGGCTGAGCTGGCTGTCTATGATATGCCTGCATTCGCTCAGCTGTGCGAAACCGCCAAGAAAGCATATAAATAGATTTCAGTATTTTTAATAGTGGAACGATAACGAGATGTTTATAATCCTCCGGAATCAGGTTTTCGAACCGAACCGGAGGATTTTTCATGGGGATTTGGTGAAATTTCCGAAACCGGTTTCCCGAAAGCCGGAATTCGTGTATAATCGTATTTGTTATGGAATTTGACACAGAAAGGAAAAAATCATATGATGATGAAAAAAATAATCGGCCTTACCCTGGCGGCAGTCCTGACTTTCAGTCTGGCGGCCTGCGGGGGCAAGGATTTTGCCGGCAACTACGAGTACAACCTGGAGGATCATGTGAAGCTGGGGGAATACAAAGGTCTTGAATATCAGGATTCCACCGTGGATGTCACGGAACAGGAAGTACAAGGGGAAATTGACAACCGGCTGACTGCTGCCAAAGGAACAGAAGGCTTCAGCACCGAATTGAAGGAGGAAGCAGTGGCAGAGGGAGATGTCCTCAGCATTGATTTCCTTGGCAAGGTGGATGGCGTGGCCTTTGAAGGAGGAGAAGGGGAAGATTACTCCCTGACCATCGGTTCCGGCCAGTTTATTCCCGGCTTTGAAGAAGGGCTGATCGGATGGAAAGTAGGAGATAAAAAAGACCTGAACGTAACTTTCCCGGCTGATTACGGCTCACCGGAGCTGGCTGGCAAAGAGGCCGTGTTCACGGTTACCATCAACAGCGGAACAAGACCGGTGATGCCGGAATACGGACTGGATTTCGTTACGGCAACATCGGAATTTAAATCCCTGGAAGAGTATGAAGCTGCGGTAAAGGAAGAATTGCTCCAGAAGAAAACGGACGAGGCCCTGGCTCTAAAACAGAACACTTTGTGGAACCAGGTTATGGAGAATGCAGAAATCCTTGGTTATCCCGAGGGTGAGGTCGATGCCCGGAAGCAGGAAAACATCGAATATTATACCAATTATGCCACCCAGTACAACATGGATCTGAATAGTTTCGTAACAGCCTACTTCGGTATGGACGAAGCCGCCTTCGCTGATTATCTGGACATGTATGCCCAGACCATCGTGGAGCAGGAAATGGTCATGTATGCCATTGCCAAGGCGGAGGGTATCAGCCTCAGCGACAAGGAATACAAGGACCTTTTGGTACTGACCCTGAAAGAGCAGGGTTTTAGTGGAGAAGATGCCTTTGAAAGCCAGAGCGGCATGAGTTTTGAAGAGTACGCCGGCAAGGAAAATCTGCAGAAAACCTTCCTGCTGGAAAAGGTCATCAACTTCATCGTTGAAAATGCTGCCGAAAAAGCATAAAAAGTTGTTTTTCTGTAAAAAAAAATATTGAGTCTGGAGACCCGTCATGGTATATTCATATAGTCGGCCTTTTGGCCGGCTATATGATTCTCTGGAGAGTCTCGTTATGAGCGCCGAAGGTGTACGGCAGGGAAACCTGTTAATCTCTCAGGCAAAAGGACAGAGCAAATAGTTATATTATATGCTATTGAGATGTCTTTTCTCTGGAAAGTCGATTCGTCGGCTTTTTTTTATTTGTTTTACAGGAGGAGAAAAACATGAGTGAATTATTGGTTAAAATTGATGACCTGGTATGGGGAGTACCCCTGCTGGTCCTGGTAATGGGGGTAGGCATCCTGCTGACCACCCGCCTTGGAGTGCTTCAGTTCCGTCATCTGGGCAAGGCTCTCCGGTACATGGTAAAGAACGAAGAAACCGGCATTGGTGAAGTAACCAGCTTTGGAGCCCTGTGTACAGCCATGGCCGCCACCATCGGTACCGGAAACATCGTAGGCGTAGCTACGGCCATCGTTGCCGGTGGACCGGGGGCTTTATTCTGGATGATCGTGGCAGCCTGTTTTGGAATGGCTACCAAATATGCAGAAGGATTATTAGCCGTTAAATATCGAGTCATTGACGAATCCGGCCACGCCCTGGGCGGACCATTCTATTATATCGAACGAGGCATGGGGCCCAAATGGAAGTGGATGGCCAAGCTCTTTGCCCTCTTTGGTGCAGGAGCCGGCCTTTTAGGAATAGGCACCATCGTTCAGGTAAACGGCATTGCTTCAGCTGCAAAGAATTTCTTTGATCCTGAGAGCCTGAATATGGTCTCCATCCTGGGAATGGAGTATTCCTGGGCGACGGTTATCACCGCTCTTGTAGTAGCACTGCTGTCGGCGCTTGTTATTATTGGGGGAATTTCCAGAATTGCCAGCGTTACCACCATCGTAGTACCCTTTATGGCTGTTGCCTACGTTCTGGTCTGCCTGACCATCCTGATTGCCAACATGGATGCCATACCCAGCGCTATAGCTGCTGTATTCCGGGGAGCCTTCGGAATGGATGCAGTTGCGGGAGGGGCCATGGGGGCCATTCTGGTTGCCATGCAAAAGGGCATCGCCCGAGGAATCTTTTCCAATGAATCGGGACTGGGAAGCGCTCCAATCGCTGCAGCAGCAGCAAAGACTAATGAGCCGGCCCGGCAGGGAATGGTTTCCATGACAGGGACCTTCATCGATACCATTATTATCTGTAATTTGACCGGCTTGACTCTTCTGGTTACCGGTGCGTGGAATAAGGGTCTGGACGGAGCGGATGCCACCAGTTTTGCCTTTAGAAACGGATTGGACTGGAACCCCCAGATCGGAGCCTTTATCCTGATGGTCAGTCTGGCTTTCTTTGCCTTTACCACCATCATCGGCTGGGATTATTACAGTGAACGATGCATCGAATATTTGACCAACGGCAGCCGGACGGCAGTAAAATCTTATCGATGGATGTATATTGCAGCAGTGCTGGTCGGCCCCTTCATCAGCCTAAGCGCGGTTTGGACCATCGCTGATATCATGAACGGCCTGATGGCCTTCCCCAACCTGTTAGCCCTGATCGTGCTCAACGGCGTTGTCGTAGCGGAAACGAAAAGCTACTTCAGCCGGTTGGAGCAGGGCCGCATAAAAGAGTTTTAACCCCTCAACGACTATGCAAATCCTCTTTTTTGGTGTAATATATAAAGATAAGCAAAGAGGAGGAGGTACCATATGAAGTGTCCATATTGTGATAACCCGGATACCAAAGTCATTGATTCCCGGCCCACCGATGAGGGGCAGGCGATTCGGCGGAGGAGAGAGTGCGAAAACTGCAGCAAAAGGTTCACTACTTATGAAAAGGTCGAAGAAATTGCCTTGATGGTAATCAAGAAGGATGGCAGCAGAGAAGCTTTTGACCGATACAAGGTCATGAACGGCATCATCCGGGCTTGTGAAAAACGGCCGGTACCTATCGCCGAAATTGAACGCATTGTCAACGAAATCGAACGGGGACTCAACAACCTCATGGAAAAAGAAGTGGAGAGCAAATTCATCGGGGAGCTGATCATGGATCAGCTGAAATCGCTGGATGAAGTAGCCTATGTTCGGTTTGCTTCCGTTTACCGGCAGTTTACCGATGCCAATACCTTCATAGCAGAGATTGAGAAATTTCTGAAGCACGAAAAAAAGGGGAATTAGGATTCAGGAAGGGATGATGACATGGAACAGGATAAAAGCCGGATTCGTGTGGCTATAGACGGTCCCAGCGGGGCGGGGAAAAGCACCATTGCCCGGGCAATAGCCAAGCGAATGGAAATGGACTATATCGATACAGGTGCCATGTACCGGGCAGTTGCTTACAAGATGCTCCGGGACAATGTACCGGTCAGCGACATGAAGCTGCTGGAAGAGATGCTGGCAGATACGGATATCGACTTCGTCAAGGGAAATATCCTCTTGGATGGAGAAATCATCAACAGCAAAATTCGGACGCCGGAGGTTTCAGCCCTGGCTTCCGAGTGTTCGGCTCTGGCACCGGTACGTGAAAAATTAGTAGGGCTGCAGCGGCAGATGGGAGAGAAAAAGAGCATCATCATGGACGGCCGGGACATCGGCACCAACGTGCTCACCGATGCGGAGCATAAATTTTATCTCAATGCCCAGCCGGAAGAACGGGCCAGGAGAAGACACCTGGAACTGTTGGAAAAGGGCCAGCAAACCTCATACCTTCAGGTACTGGAAGATATCCGTATTCGGGATCACAACGATATGACCAGGGCCCTCAACCCATTGCGAAAAGCAGAGGATGCCCGGGAGATCGATACCACTGGCATGAACCTGGAACAGGTGATTTGTGCCATCATTGATCACATCAAAGGAGAATAAGAACAATGGCAACAGTCAGGCCTTTCAGGGCAGTGCGACCGGCAGCAGATCTTGCGGCAAAGGTCGTTTCCCTGCCTTACGACGTTATGAACCGAAAAGAAGCAGCGGCGATGGCTGAAGGAAATCCCTTCAGCTTTCTCCACATTTGCCGGTCGGAGATTGATCTTCCGGAACTGGAGGACCCCTATGACCGCCGGGTTTATGAAAAGGCCCGGGAAAATATCCATCGCTTTCTGGCGGCAGGTACTTTTCTCCAGGAAGAAGAACCGGTCTTTTACCTTTACCGTCAGGAAATGGAAGGACGAGGGCAGGCCGGTATCGTAGGCTGTGTTTCCGTGGATGAATACAACGACGACGTCATTAAGAAGCATGAATTTACAAGAGTAGAAAAGGAAATCGACCGGATCAACCACTTTGATGTCTGTGACGCCAATACAGAGCCGGTATTTCTGACTTACCGAAACAAAGCGGAGCTGACGGCTCTGATGGAAAAAATCATGGAAAGAGATTCGGTCCTCTTTGACTTTGTATCCGGCGACGGAATCCGCCATCAGCTCTGGAAGATCGACCAGGATGAGGAGATACAGGAAATCAGAAAAACCTTTGATGCTATCCCCTCTCTCTATATTGCTGATGGCCATCACCGAAGCGCTTCTGCCTGCAAGGTGGGCATGAAGCGGCGGGAAGAAAATCCTTCCTGGACCGGGGAAGAGGAATTCAACTTTTTCATGGCGGTGATCTTTCCCGATGACCAGCTTCGGGTATTTGACTATAACCGGGTGCTGAAGGATTTAAACGGCCATTCAACGGCGGAATTCCTCAGCCTGTTGGATAAGGCAGGATTCCGGGTGGAGCTGCTTGGCGGGGAGCCGGTATACCCGGAAAAAAAGCACGTATTTACCATGTTCCTGGAAGGGAGCTGGTATCGGCTGACTCTGACAGAGGAGCGGGTGCCGGATGATATCATCGGCTCTTTGGATGTATCTCTGCTTCAGAATCTGGTGCTGGAGCCGATTTTCGGAATTCACGATCCCAGAACCGATAAGCGCATCGACTTTATCGGTGGGATCCGAGGACTGAAAGAATTGGAACATCGGGCTTCTTCCGACATGAAGGTGGCCTTTGCCGTCTATCCGGTGGAAATCTCCGATCTGTTCCGGGTCTCGGATGCTGATCAGGTAATGCCCCCCAAATCCACCTGGTTTGAACCAAAGCTGGGAAGTGGCTTGTTTCTGCACCTTCTGTCGGATAATTCTGAAATAGAATTGAAATAGCAAGGAATTAATGGTATAATTACCCGAGTCAAACCGGGGATCCATAGGTGGGCGGGAAATCTGGTCCGTAATCGCGAATTGCGAGGAGGAACCTATGATCATCCGAGAATTACCCACAGAAGAAAGACCGAGGGAAAAACTAATTTCCCTGGGTTCTTCGGTTGTTTCCAATGCAGAGCTTCTGGCCATCCTCATCGGAACCGGAACAAAAGACCGTTCTGCCTTGGATTTGGCTGCTTCACTTTTGGCAGCGGAAGAGGACGGACTTGGCAATCTGGCCGGCTCCACTCCGGAAGAAATCTGTCGGATTTCCGGCATGGGCATCGCCAAAGCCTGCCGGATCATTGCCGCCTTTGAACTGGGAAGAAGGCTGGCCACCCGGCCCTTGCCCGGTAGGGTTTTAATCACCAGCCCCGACTCGATTGCGGACCTTTTCATGGAAGAAATGCGCTACTACCGGAAGGAGTTCTTTCAGGTCCTTCTGCTGAACAGCAAGGGAGAGATTATTAGTATTGAGAAGAGTTCCGTCGGGGACCTTTCCTCCACCATCGTTCATCCCCGGGAAATATTTTCGGGAGCGGTCAGGAGGAGTGCGGCAGCGGTTGTGTTTGTTCACAATCATCCCAGCGGCAACCCGGAGCCCAGCGGCGAGGATCAGGAAGTGACCCTTCGGCTGATTGAAGCAGGGAAAATACTGGGAATCCGGGTACTGGATCATATCATAATCGGAGATGGGATTTATGTCAGCTTCCGGCAGCGGAACCTGATGCCCGGATAAATATTATTAGTGGGTTACGGAGGTAGAAATGGGTTTTTTCAATTTTTTCAAACGAGACATGGGTATCGACCTGGGAACAGCCAATACTCTGATTTATATTGCGGATAAGGGTATCGTCCTAAACCAGCCGTCGGTAATCGCCTATGAGACCCGATCTAAAAAAATCATCGCTGTCGGCGAACCGGCCAAAGCCATGATCGGTCGAGCTCCGGAATCCGTAACGGTGGTTCGTCCTCTCCAGGATGGGGTCATTTCCGATTTCGACATGACCGCAGCAATGCTCAGCGCTTTCATTGGTAAGGCTCTGGGGGATGGCAGCGGCACCAACCGCCTTCGGGTAGTGGTGGGTGTTCCCAGCGGTGTTACCGAGGTGGAAAAGAGAGCTGTGGAGGAAGTCGTCCGCCAGCTTGGGGCTAAGGAAGTTTATATTCTGGAAGAGCCCATGGCGGCAGCCATCGGAGCCGGTCTTTCTGTTGACGATGCAGAGGGCTGCATGATCTGCGATGTTGGAGGCGGCACCACGGACATCGCCGTCATCGCCCTGGGGGGAAATGTAACCAGCACCTCTATCCGCTATGCTGGTGATAAAATGAATGAAGCGGTGATTCAGTACATTCGCAAGAACAAGGGATTGATCATCGGCGAAAAAACTGGAGAACAATTAAAAATCAACATTGGCTGTGCGCTGATGGATCTGGATGGGGATGGAAACGAATTGATCCACCGGATGACTGCCAGCGGCAGGGATGTGCTGACCGGGCTGCCGACTTCGGTGGAAGTAACCAGCAAGGATATGCTCATCGCCCTGGAAGAGTCGGTAGAAATCATCATCGAGGGCCTGAAGATGACCCTGGAAAAGACTCCACCTGAAATTGCAGCCGACATCGTTACTTCCGGTCTGGTGCTGACGGGCGGCGGCGGTTTGCTGAAAAATCTGGACCGAATGATCGAAATCAAGACCGGCATGAAGGTTACTGTAGCAGAAAATGCCTTTGAAGCAGTGGCTTACGGAGCCGGAAAGAGCCTTTCCAACGTGGAAAAGCTGAAGAGATATTCAACCAATTCCCTGCGGAGATAGGATGATTTCATGAAGTGGCTCAAGAAATATAAAAAAATTCTCCTGCCGGTACTGACGGTTTTGGTCCTGCTGACAGCAGTGCTGATTTCTGTACAAAACATTCCGGGAGGATCCGGCCCGGATGGTCTGCTGAAAACTGGCACCTCTGCCGTGCAGGAACCATTGACAAAGGGAGAAAACGGTATCCGCGGCTTCTTCGGAAGCCTTTTCCGATTTCAGGATATTGCCCGGGAAAATGAAGCGCTGAAGGAAGAAATTGCCGGATTAAAAAGGGAAAATACCCAGAATGCCTTGAAGACTCAGGAATTGGAGGAGCTTCGAAGGCTGGCTTCAGCACTGGATTACACGGCTGAATCTTCAGAAAAACAAACCATAGCAGCGGACGTGATTTCCATGGACGGGGCCAACTGGTTCAACCTGTTCACGATCAATCGGGGGACAGAGAGCGGAGTTTATCCGGATGCTATCGTGGTTACCGGTGACGGGCTGACCGGTCGTGTACTGGAAACCGGTCAGGGCTGGTCCAAAGTAATCGGCATCATTGATGAATCCAATAAGGTAAGCTTCAAGGTCCTTCGGGATCCAACCCTTCTGGGAGTTCTCCACGGAGACGGACTGTCCGGTCTGACCGGCTATATGCTGGATGGTAAAGCCAGCGTCATCGAAGGGGATATGCTGGTGACGACCAGCATTGGCATGTATCCGGAAGGGATTGAAATCGGAACGATCAAAGAGGTCCGGTTCGACAATGATACCCAGTTAAAGAAGGTTACCATCGAACCTGTGGTCAATTTCAAAAATATTCAGAGGGTGGCGGTGATACTATGAAAATAAGGATTGCCGCTCTTCTATTTATAGGAGCCTTTCTGATTCAGGGAAGTCTGCTGAATCTGTTTGCAGTGATGGGCGTTACACCGAATCTGCTGCTTTGCCTGGTAATCACCCTGACCCTCCTTTATGATACGGACAGGGCTATTTACCTGGGAGCAGTTTTTGGTGTTCTTTATGATCTGATTTATTCTGATGTGATTGGAGTCGCTTCCATTGGTCTTCTGATTGTAGGCTTCCTCACATGGAAAGCCCGTCAGCTGCTGAACAGGGAAAACATCCTTTCCATCCTGATATTGAGTTCAGCCGGGACTTTAATCTATAATCTGCTGTATTGGGGAATCGTCAACCTATTCCGGGACCAGTTCGGATTCTTGGATTTCCTTAAGCTGCAGCCCGGTTATGTGGCCTACAACATGTTGGTGATGATTCTTCTTTATCTTTCGCTGATCAACCGGGCGATCCGCCATAGAAATGACAGGTACTACAAATGATCCGAATCCTAAAGTCCAGAAACATGCAGATTACCCTGACGATTTTTATCCTTATGACAATCCTGTCCATAAGGCTTTTTGACCTGACCGTCCTCGAGCATGGCCGCTGGAGCGAGGCAGCTTCCGGCATCAGCGTAAAGAACGTATACACACCGGCACCCCGTGGGGAGATTTACGATAAATACGGTAATCTTCTGGCCGGCAATATGCAGACCTTTGCCCTGCAGGTAACGCCTGCGGACCTGGAAGATGATGAGTCCATCAACTATATGGCTTCGGAAATCGTTTCCATCCTGAAAAAGAACGGGGACTCCTATTACGACAATTTTCCGGTAATCATACAAAACGGCCAGTTCGTCTATACTTATGACAATACGATTCGAGACTGGCTGGTCAGCCAGAACCTTCCTCCGACCCTATCGGCGGAACAGGCCTTCCAGGAAATCCGTAACCGGTACGGGATCAGCGAAGGGCTGGACCGATACGCGGCCCAGAAAGAGATGCAGGATACCTATAAGATTTACCCGCCCGTCTCCGTTAAGACTTTTACCTATCTGGAAGATTTGGATAAAAAGACATTCCTGGGCCGATACCGGATTGAGGACAAGACCACGGCGGAAGATGCTTTCCGGGAACTGCGTCGCATCTTTCAGATCAGTGACTCGGTTTCTGATGCTGAAGCCCGGGAAATCATGGTTATCCGGAATGAAATCGCCGCTATGGGTTATCGGCAATATCTGCCGGCCACCATTGCCACCGATGTTTCCGATGCCACCATCATCGAATTTGAAGAAAAAAGCAGCCTGCTTCCCGGTGCGGAAATCGTATCGGAAACTAAGCGTTATTACCCCAATGGCAATACGGCGTCCCATATTTTGGGGTACCTGGGGAAGATTTCTGAACGCCAAAAGGAGCAATACGTGGGGGAACTGGGCTACAGTGCCAACGATCTGATCGGCCAGGACGGAATCGAGAAGACTTTCGAGTCCACCCTGCGGGGTCAGGATGGGGTCCGTAGCGTTCAGGTCAACGCACTGGGAGAACTGGTGGATGAAATTGACAATACAGAACCCAAGAAGGGGCAGGACCTTTATCTGACCATTGACCTGGAACTTCAGAAGACGGCAGAGTCCGCCTTGAAGCAGACTCTGGAAAAAGCCCAGGTTGCCGGTACCTTTACCGGAGAATACGCCAACTATAAATTTTCCCAGCGGTATCCCAATGCCAATGTGGGAGCGGTGGTAGCCCTGGAGGTGGAGACGGGGGAGGTGCTGGCTATGGCCAGTTATCCTGATTATGACCCCAATCTGTTTTCCTCCGGCATCACGGCGGAAGCCTGGGCATCCCTCCAGAGTATGAATCCACGGGATCCCCTGTCACCGGTGCCTTTGTACAACGTGGCTGCCAGGACCGCTGTACAGCCCGGTTCCACCTATAAGATGGTAACGGCTACCGCAGCCCTGGAATCGGGGCTCGATCCCTCCCGGCGTCTCTATGACGGGGGCTATGTTCAGGTAGGAAACCGAAAATATGCCTGCCTGATCTGGCACACCCACGGAGGATCCCATGGCAGCGTTGATTTGGCAAAAGCCATTGAAGTTTCCTGCAACTATTACTTTTTTGATATTGCAACCGGCCGGGACTTTTACCGGGGCGTTTCCCTGGGATATGACAAGGATATCTCCATTGATATCATTTCCTCTTATGCCAAACAGTACGGGCTTGGCCTGCCCACCGGCATCGAAATCAGCGAAACCATCACCGAAGCCCCCAGTGCGGCCAGGAAGATGGCAACCATGAAATCCCTGCTGAAAAATGTACTCATCGGCCGGGCAGAACGGTATTTCAAGCAGGAAATCATTGATGACAAAAGCCAGCTAAACACCAATATTATGGAAATCGTCAGCTGGACTGAGGAAAATCCCTCCAGAAATGAGCTGCTGAAGCGAATGGCTAAGGTGGGGATTCGGGATGATATGATCGAAACTGTAGCGGATCTTTGTAAATACACCTATTACAATCAAGCCCAGTGGACTTTGGGAGATGAGCTGAATATTTCCATCGGCCAAGGAGAGAACGCTTATACGCCCCTTCAGATGGCCAATTACGTAGCCACCATCGGCAACGAAGGGGTCCGGAACAAGTTGACTCTGATTAAAGCGATTGAGGGGCAGGGAGAAGTAATCCGTGAAAAAGGCACAAAAATAGACATCAGCACCACCGACCATCTGGATTCTATCATCCAGGGCATGAAGCAGGTCGTTACCGGTCCATCCGGAAGTTTGCGGGGTCCCTTTGCCGGATTCCCGGTTCCGGTGGCAGCCAAGACAGGGACAGCGGAGCGGGGCGGAAAGATCAATCCACCCGATGAGGTGGAGTATATCCGAGCCAACATCGGCCGGATCAGTCCCGGAATGGAAATGACAGCCATTGAACAGGAAATGGCCAGGCTGATGCGGGAATATCCGGATACCTTTGTGACCCGGGATTCTGCTGTGCGTCAGGCGGTAATCAACCTGAGCGGAGGCTCGGTGACACCGGAAAAACTGGATGCCTATAAGAGTAATTACGATAACTTCGCCTGGATAGTAGCCCTGGCTCCGGCAGATGATCCGAAAATCGCGGTAGCTGTCCTGCTGGTCCAGGGAGGTACCTCTACCATTGCAGGACCCATGACCAGGGAGATCATCGGCAAATACCTACAGGTAAATAAACAGGTGGATATGTATCCCCTGAATTTAACGATACAGTAAAAATTGAGCAGATTTAGATGCGATAGAACAGAAAGGAACAAGGAAGAGGATGAGCAGGATAATCATGGTAGTCTCCGGCAAGGGAGGAACGGGAAAAACGACGATAACCGCCAACCTGGGAGCTGTCTTTGCGGAAAAAGGCAATAAGGTCCTGCTTATCGATCTGGATATGGGGATGAGAAATCTGGATCTGGCCCTTGGCATGGAAAACCGGGTCATCTATGACATCCTGGATATCCTGTCCGGAACCTGCAAGGTGAAGCAGGGCATACTCCGGGATCGTTACATCGGGAATTTGTATATGATGCCTGCCTCCCAGCACCCGGAAATGGAAAAACTGACGGAAGAAAGTCTCCGTCAGCTCTGCGATCGAGTATGTTCCAAGTTTGATGTAGTCCTCCTGGACTGCCCGGGGGGCATGGGAGCGGTGGTAGAAATGGCTGCAGCTGTGGCAGATCAGGCTCTGATCGTAACCACTCCCGAATATGCGGCCCTTCGGGACGCGGACAGCCTGGACCGGATGTTGGCCCGGCTGGGGGTTTCCGACCGGAAGTGTCTGATTAACCGGATCGATCCACGGCTGATGAAAAAGGGGCTGATTCCTTCGCTGGAACAGATCGGTCAGCTTCTGCGAACGCCCATAGCAGGTACCATTTTGCTGGATGATGCCATTTATATCGGAACCAATAACGGACGGGTGGTATCGGTGGAAAAAGGAACCTACATCCATCGGAACTTCAATAAAATAGCCGACAGGATCCTGCCGGCTGACGACCATACACAGACGCATGAATAGAATCAGAAATTGATTTCTTTGTTCCGCATCCCGACATTCAGGATGAACCCGAGGGCAATCATGTTGGAAACGATGGAGGAACCGCCGTAGCTGATGAAGGGAAGGGTGATTCCGGTAACCGGCATGATTCCCATAGTCATAGCGATATTCTCAAAAATTTGAAAACCGAACATACCGATGAAGCCAATGGCGATCAGGGAGCCGTAGAACTCCTTGGCTGCCCTGGCTATTTTTATGATGCGGTACAGGAAGAGGGTATAAAGGCTGATGAGGACCAGTCCCCCCAGCATGCCCAGCTCTTCCACGATGACGGAAAAAATGAAGTCGGACTTTTGGACCGGCAGGAATTTCAGTTCCTTCTGGGTTCCCATAAAGAGGCCCTTGCCGAAAAATCCGCCGGATCCGATGGCCACCTTGCTGTGCCATACCTGATAATTCCCCCCAAGAGACAGGTTTTCCGGGTGGAGGAAGGCATCGATACGCTCCTTCTGGTGGCTGGCCATGAATCGGTAGATAATAGGAATCGTCAGGAGAAAAAGGCCGGATAGCTTGGCGAAGATCTTGCCGTCTACACCGGCGAAAAACACCATAGTGACCCACATCACAGCCATGACGATGGCACTGCCCAGGTCTTCCTTCAGAACGATCAGGATGAAGGGGCCTCCGTAAAGGGCTGCCAGGAAAATCCCTTGCCAGGTTCGGAGAGATTCGTGGTTTCGGGACAGGTAGTTGGCAAACAACAGGACAAAGGATATCTTGACCAGTTCAGAGGGCTGCAGATCCGTCACTCCCAGGTTGATCCAGGAACGGGCGCCGAAGTGCTCCACCCCCAGGCCGGGGATATACACCGTCAGCAGGAACAGGACGGAAGCCACGTAAAGAAACTTTTCATACTTCTGAAATATTCGGTAATCGATAAAAAGGATCACAAAGACAGCAAGAAATCCCAGGATGTAGGCGGCAGACTGCACCTTCAGGTCCCGGTTAAAAATAAATTCCCCGTCGTATGCCGTGCTTCCGATCATCAGAATGCTGATTGCGGCAAAGACCAGAGGAAGGATGAGTAAAACCTTATCTGTATTGCGAAAAAGCGTTAAAAAATAGTTCATGTTTGTTCCTTTGCAGTAAGTACAATTGCTTGACAGGTAGGTGTCAAAAACATTATAATATCATTGTGTAATTATATCAATAATTAATTACAACATGCGATGTTTTTATGATTTTGCCACAAAAATGGCAGTTAAAACCAAATGAAAAATTGAGATGAAAATGGAAAAAATTCAAAAAGAAAAGAGGTGTTCGAGATAGAAATACTAATAACCGTCATTGTTGCATTAGTTGCCCTGGTCATAGGCCTGCTGGCTGGATATATATTCAGAAAGAATCTGGCAGAAAAAACGATCGGCAGCGCCGAGCAGAAGGCTAAAAACCTGCTGTTGGACGCAGAGAACAGATGTGAAACAATTAAAAAAGAAATTACCATCGAAGCCAAGGAAGAGGCACACCGCCTGCGGACTGAAACGGAAGCAGAAATCCGTGAAAGAAGGGCTGAGATCCAGAAAGCCGAAAGACGGCTGATCCAAAAGGAAGAAACCATCGACCGTAAGATCGAAGGACTGGAACGAAAAGAAGAAAGCATTGCAGCGAAAGAACAGACTATTATTGAAAAACAAAACGATATAGAAGACATCGTCCGAAGACAGACCGAGGAACTGGAAAGAATTTCCGGATACACCAGAGAAGAGGCTAAGGCCTTGCTGCTGTCCAACGTCGAAAAGGAAGTTCGTGTAGAAGCCTCCCTCCTGATCAAGGATATCGAATCCAAGGCCAGGGAAGAAGGGGACAAGAAAGCCAAAGAAATCATCACCGGAGCCATCCAGCGATGTGCATCCGATCATGTGGCGGAAAGCACCGTTTCTGTTGTGCCCCTGCCCAATGACGAAATGAAGGGAAGAATCATCGGAAGAGAAGGCCGGAACATCCGGGCCATTGAAACCATGACCGGTGTGGACCTGATCATCGATGATACTCCGGAAGCCGTCATTCTGTCGGGATTTGATCCCGTGCGAAGAGAAATCGCCCGGCTGTCCCTGGAAAAGCTGATCGTCGACGGCCGTATCCATCCTACCCGAATTGAGGAGATGGTGGAAAAGGCCAAAGTCGAAGTGGCTCAGATCATCAAAGAAGCCGGAGAAGCTGCTACCTTTGAAGTGGGGATACACAATTTCCATCCCGAACTGATCAAGCTGCTGGGACGGCTCAAGTACCGAACCTCCTACGGTCAGAACGTGCTGAAGCACTCGGTGGAAGTCGCCCATCTGGCGGGTCTGATGGCTGGTGAGCTGGGACTGGATGTCAAGCTGGCCAAGAGAGCCGGACTGCTTCATGATATCGGTAAAGCGCTGGATCATGAAATGGAAGGAACCCATGTGGATATCGGAATCGATGTCCTTAGAAAATACAAGGAATCCGAAACGGTCATCAATGGCATGGCCGCTCATCACGGGGATTACGAGCCCAAGAGCATGGAAGCCGTCCTGATTGCTGCAGCAGATGCCTTGTCCGCTGCAAGGCCGGGAGCCCGGCGGGAAACCCTGGAAACGTATATTAAACGTCTCCAGAAGCTGGAAGAGATTGCAACCACCACACCGGGGGTTGAAAAAGCCTTCGCCATTCAGGCCGGACGGGAAATCCGGATCATGGCAAAGCCGGAAGAAATGTCCGACGACGGAATCGTATTCCTGGCCCGGGAGATTTCCAAGAAAATCGAAAGCGAACTGGAGTATCCGGGACAGATCAAGGTCAACGTCCTGCGGGAAACCAGAGCGGTGGAATACGCCAAATAAGAAGACTGACGAGGCAGGATCCGCCTGCCTCGTTTCAATTGGAGAAAAGGAATCAGCATGATGCATGTGTATCTGGATAATAGTGCCACCACCCGGCAGCATGACTCCGTTACGGAGGCCATGGTCCTTGCCATGAAGGAGGACTACGGAAATCCCTCCTCCCTTCACCGGATGGGACTGGCAGCAGAAAAAATCCTGAAGGAAGCCCGGGCCCGGGTAGCCGGATCCCTGCAGGTCCTGCCGGAGGAGATCATCTTTACTTCCGGTGGCACAGAAGCAGACAATATGGCCATCCTGGGAACGGTGGGGAGCAATATGAAAAGGGGAAACCGGATCATTACTACGGCCATCGAGCATCCAGCGGTGCTGGAACCCTGCCGGACCCTGGAGGACCGGGGCTATGAAGTGGTCCGGCTGCCGGTGGATAGCCGTGGAATCGTCTCCCTGAAGGATCTGGAAGAGGCCCTGACCCGGGAAACCCTGCTGGTAACCGTGATGCACGTCAATAATGAGGTGGGTTCCGTCCAGCCAGTCCGGGAAATCTATGGGCGGATCCAGGCCTATAACCAGAACCATGGAAGCCGGATCCTCTTTCATACCGACGGAGTCCAGAGCTACGGGAAGCTGCCTCTGACCGGGGCGGACGCAGACATGATTTCCCTAAGCGCCCACAAAATCCACGGACCGAAGGGTATTGGAGCCCTATACGTGAAAAAGGGCATCACCCTCCAGCCTTTGGTAGTTGGCGGAGGTCAGGAACGGGGCAGGCGATCGGGAACAGAAAACCTGCCGGCCATTGCCGGGTTTGGCGTGGCGGCGGAACATATCCGGAACAACCGGGAATCCATCCTTCTCCATTTGGAAGGCTGCCGCCGGTTCTTCCGGGAGCAGCTTCTGGAAAAGGCGACGGTCGCTGTAATCAATAGTCCGGAAGGTGAATTTTGCCAGCCGGGGATTCTCAGCGTCAGTTTTCCGGGGCTCAAGGGGGAAGTCCTCCTTCATTTCCTGGAGCAGGACGGGATCTATGTATCCACCGGATCAGCCTGCTCCTCAGGGAAAAAGGGTCACAGCCACGTACTTACCGCCATGGGACTGCCGGAAACCCGACTGGAGGGGACTCTTCGTTTCAGTTTTTCGGAATATACCACAATGGAAGAATTGTCATTCGCGGCTGACCGATGCGGCGAAATCACAACCCGGATGACCCAGTTGAAACAATCCCGCCGTCGATGACGGGTATGATGGAGGAAAAAAGTGAAGGATCAGTTTACATTAATAGTCCGCTGCGGCGAAGTAGCCCTGAAAGGCCTCAACAAGCCTTATTTTGAGCGTATGCTGGTAGATCGGATCAAGAAGGTCACCAAGGCCTATGACGGAATTTCCGTGGTCAGAAGCGAAGGATTGATCTTCGTTCGCGGCGGAGC
>JBLJBD010000143.1:0-5407 GCA_047637815.1 Anaerovoracaceae bacterium | reverse complement strand
ACCATGGCTTTGGTGCTGACGATCTGCTTGTGGGAAGGCTTTCTCCCGTTTTCCGACTGGATGAATACATCCCGGATCCCCTTCACCGTCTTGGCTTTGATGGTCTCACTGATCAGATTCAGGACAGGAATGTCTTTGGAAATATCGTCATCGATATAGATTCCATTGTATTTAAGCCGCCGGATGGACTTTAAATAGTCCTCGTTCAGCACCAGGCCTCCCGACAGCAGCAGTTCTCCGTAATTGTTGTACAGGTTGTCGGCAAGGATCATTCCTTCCCGAAGACAGTTGGTCGGCACAAACCTCATAGGCCACCCGTTCCTTTGCTTGTATTTTTATTCATTTCCGTAAATCCTCAGGGGTCTGCGCTTATGCTCGCTGGTATCGTGGTACCGGCGGATGATGGCAAGGCCCTCCGGAGTGGCTTCCCCGGTCAGGATGTAGTTGTCGATTTCCTTATAGGTGATTCCCATCTCCTGCTCGTCGGTCTGGCCTTCGAACAGGGCGGCTGAGGGGGCTTTAGTCATGATGGCCTCCGGAGCTCCCAGGAATTCTAAAAATTCATAGGTTTCTCCCACGGTCAGATCCCCGATGGGGTTGAAATCAAAGGCTCCGTCTCCCCACTTGGTGAAGTAGCCCATATAGATCTCGCTTCGGTTTCCCGTGCCGCACACCAGCATGTTCCGGGTCTGGCCCAGCGCATAAAGGGTGGTCATCCGCAGCCTGGGGTTGATGTTGGACAGGGCTTTTCCGGTGGGTTCCCAGGGTCCCAGGGCTTTTTCAAACTGATTTTTGATATCCGTCAGATCCACGGTGATGGTCTCGATGCCGAACTTTTTTGCCACCTCAAGGGCGTCAATGGTGTCTTCCTCGTAATTCCTCTTGGACTGGCAGGGCATCAGCACGCCCAGGGTATTGTCACAGGCTTTCTTGCAGAGGATGCCGGCCAGGGCGCTGTCCTTTCCGCCGCTGTTTCCGAAAATGATTCCGTCGGCATGGCTTTCCTCCAGAATATTCCGGATGAATGTTACTCGTTTTTCCAGTTCTACAGCGTAATCCCTCATTTTTTTCTCCTCTTCCCAAATGTTAGACCTATAGAAAATTCTACCTTCCACGGTTGTCTTTGTCAACAATTCCCGATATAATAATCCCGTTAAAGCCCTATGGCTTTCAGGAGGTACCCATGAAATTCAAGAATAACCCTACGGTTGTCTATATGTTGATCCTGATTCTTTCAGCCCTTTTCCTGCTGCTGGGATTTTTGCTCTTCCGACCTGCCGGACCTGCCCTCTATTCGGACGAATATCACACCGCCATTGTTGCATCGGTGGGAGATATCATAGAGGAAGATTCGGGCTATGACGGCACCGAAGCCGGAGAGCGAAATCAAACCGTCTATTTCCGGGCTACCCTGACAAGCGGAAGCAGTGGACTGAAGGGAACCACCGTGGAGGCCCAGCAATACATCAACTACGCCCTCTCCGTAGCACCGAAGCCGGTGGAAGAGGGCGACAAAATTCTCCTCTACCGTTCCGGTCAGGATTCCAGCCAAGGGATCGGCCAGGAGGTTTGGCAGTACGCAGAAAAGAATCGAATGGGAGCCCTGTTCTTCATCATTGGCCTCTTTCTTTTCCTGATCCTTTTCATCGGCGGCCGTAAGGGGTTTTCCACCATCGTCGCCCTGATTTTTACAGTAGGAGCCATCTTCCTGGTTTATATCCCTTCCATATTGAAGGGGTTCAACATTTACGCCGGAACGGTCATCATCTGCGGTTTTATCATCGTTATGAGCCTGCTTCTCCTGAACGGAATCAACCGAAAGACCCTCTGCGCCATCCTGGGTAATACCAGCGGCGTCCTGATTTCCGGTCTGCTGGCTCTGATCTTCAGCCAGTTTCTGGGCATTACCGGCGATGTGGAGGAGGATTACCTGATGCTGCTCCATTTAAGCGGCGGTGTCCGGATCGACCTGACGGCCATCGTTTGGGGCAGCGTCCTCATCGGTTCCCTGGGAGCTATCATGGACGTGGCCATGAGCATCGCTTCTGCCCTGCAGGAGCTGGCGGAGAACATGGAAAAAAGAAGTTTCTGGCGACTTTTCCGCTCCGGGATGAACATCGGCCGGGATGCCATCGGCACCATGACCAACACCCTGATCCTGGCCTACATCGGCGGTTCCATGGCGACGGTCCTGCTCTTGATGGCTTACAACATGAATCCCCTGTACCTCTTCAACCTGGAAATGATCGTGGTGGAAGTGCTGCAGGCCGTGGTGGGCAGCATCGGCATCCTGCTGGCTGTGCCCGCTACTGCTTTTTTCGCTTCCTATCTATATACCAGAAAGGAGCCTGATCATGAACATTAAACTGGAAGAATCCTTCCTCCGCTACCGGGAAGAACACCCCTTTGATGCCATAACCGTAACGGCAGCAACCTCCGGAGGAAGCTGCTGCCGCATCGTGGTTCCCAAGGTCCGTCCAGGAACACCGGAGGGAAACCTGGAAAACTATCGGGTGGAAGAAGCAGAAGGCATTACCTTCTACATCACCGGCAATCTGGAGCTGGGTCCTACCATCACCTTCTCCCACCAGCGGTTGCTGGGTCGGAATCTCTTGGAGATGAGGGGCTTTATCGTGCGCCACGCGTCCCAGGTTTAGCAAAGAACTTACGGGTAATCCATTTCTCCAGCTCCACCACCAGGAAGGTAACCAGGCCGGCTCCTACCGGAATTGCCCAGCTTTCCAGACTGATGGGCGCGGTGGCAAAGAGAAGATTCATGACCGGCAGGTAGGTAAAGAGGACCTGGAAGACCACCAGGATGGCAATGACGTACAGGACCACCCGGTTATTCAGAATGTCCCGGCCAAAGGCGGATTCTCCGATTTTCTTACAGTTCAGCAGATAGAAAAGTTCTCCCAGCACCAAGGTGTTGACGGCCACCGTTCGGGACCATTCCAGGCTGTATCCCTGATCCATATGAACCATGAAGGAAAAGAGGGTAAAGGCCCCCACCAGGATGGACACAAAAGCGATCCGGAAACCGAAGTATCGGTTGATGATCGGCTCATTGGGATCTCTTGGCGGCCGCAGCATGGCATTTTTTTCCATGGGTTCAAAGGACAGGGAAATCCCCAGGGTCACGGCCGTGATCATATTGACCCACAGGATCTGAGCCGGGGTAATGGGCATGGTAACCCCTAAAAACAACGCCAGGATAATCGAGAGAGCTTCTGCCCCGTTGGTAGGCAGGATAAAGAGCAGGGTCTTTTTCAGGTTGTCGTAGATGGTCCTGCCTTCTTCCACCGCATGGATGATGGAGGCAAAATTATCGTCGACCAGAATCATATCGGAGGCATCCTTGGAAACCTGGGTGCCCTTGATTCCCATGGCAATCCCCATGTCTGCCCGCTTAAGGGCCGGGGCATCGTTGACTCCGTCGCCGGTCATAGCACTGACCATTCCCTTTTCCTGCAGGGCCCGGACGATCCGCAGCTTGTGCTCCGGCGTGGTTCTGGCAAAGATGTGGCAGTCGATTACCTTCTCCTGCAGTTCCTCATCCGTCAGCTGTTCGATTTCCGAACCGGTCATGGACAGGGTTCCGTCTCCGATCCCGATCTCCTTGCCTATGCTCATGGCCGTCAGGGCATGGTCCCCGGTGATCATTTTCACGACGATTCCGGCCTTTTTACACTTTTCTACTGCCTGGATGGCTTCTTCCCGAGGCGGGTCGATGAGACCAAAGATTCCGGCAAAGATCATGCCCTCCAACAAGTCTTCGTGGGTGAGGGTTTTCTTGTCCCGATCCACTTCCTTAAAGGCCGATCCCAGCATCCGCTGGCCCAGGGAGGCCCCTTCTTCAATCCGCTGATACCAGTATTCCGGCTTGGCTTCAAGGGGCTGTCCCCCTTCCCACTGGGTTTCACAGAGAGCCAGGACTTTTTCCGGAGCACCATTGACAAAGAGGTACCCCTTTCCATCAATTTCATAGAGGGTCGACATGTATTTATAGTTGGAATCGAAGGGAATGGCTTGTATCCGCCGGGCTTCGGGGATTCCCTTTTCGCCGGCCGCCTTCATCTGAAGGACCTTCAGGGCTCCTTCCGTAGGAGCTCCCACCAACTGCCAGGTGCCGTTCTCTTCAGTGATTTCTGAATCGTTGCAGAATCCGGCGGACCAGATCATGGGCAGAAGGTCTTCCTCCTCCATGGGATCCACCCCTTCTCCATCCCGGAGGATCCGGCCTTCCGGCTGATAGCCGGTCCCTTCCACCTCGTACTTTTCCCGGGCAGTGAACAGGGTTACCACCGTCATTTCATTCTTGGTCAGGGTTCCGGTCTTATCGGAACAGATCACGGAAACGGAGCCCAGGGTTTCCACCGAGGGGAGCTTCCGGATGATGGCATTCCGCCGGGCCATTTTCTGAACCCCGATCGCCAGGGTGATGGTCATGATGGCAGGCAGCCCTTCCGGGATAGCCGCTACGGCGATTCCGATCACTGTCAGAAAAATTTCCCCCGCCGGTATGCCCCGGAGAAAGTATCCGAAAAGGAAGACCAGGAGCGAGGCCGCCACGATGATAAAGGACAGGATGATGCCAAACTGATTGATTTTCCGGATCAGGGGAGTCGTTGTCTCTTCTGTTTCGGTCATCAGCTGGTTGATTTTCCCAAGTTCCGTCCCGCTTCCGGTGGCGACCACAACACCGGTGGCTGAACCATTCCGGACACTGGTGCCCATGTAGACCATGGAGGTCCGGTCTCCCAGATCCGCCCCTTCCTGGACCGGGGCTTCGAATTTCATGACTTCTTCTGCCTCCCCGGTGAGGGAAGCTTCTTCTACCCGCAGGTTGGCGCTGTCGGTGATCCGGATGTCGGCAGGAACCTTGTCCCCAGCCTTGAGAAATATCAGATCTCCCGGTACCAGCTCCGTAGCATTGATGGTCTTTTTCTTGCCCATCCGAATGACCGTGGCGGTTTCCGACATCATGCTCCGGATGCTTTCCAGAGCTTTTTCTGCTTTGCCTTCCTGAAAATATCCAATGATGGAGTTGATTACCACAACCCCCAGTATGACTCCCGTATCCACCCAGTGTTCCATGAACGCGGTGACCACAGAAGCCACCAGCAGCACATAAATCAGGGCGTTGTTGAACTGGGCCAGAAACATCATCAGCCTGCTCTTCTTTTTTGCTTCCGGCAGCTTATTCTCCCCAAAATGCTCCAGCCGCCGGGCCGCCTCCTCCGGCGAAAGGCCCTCCTCCGGTACACCCAGGCTGTCCCGGACCTCCGGGACCTCCAGGCTTTCCCAGTTTCTATCCAACCGGATCTGCTCCGGCATTTCCTTTCTCTCTTCTGTCATAGGGCTTACTCCTTTCTTTTTCAAGGATCTCGGGTCCTATCGCTTCAGA
>JBLJBD010000142.1:0-2291 GCA_047637815.1 Anaerovoracaceae bacterium | reverse complement strand
TTTCTTCCGGGGTCATCCAGATGCCGGATCCGTCACCCAGTCTGGTAAAGATCTTATTTGCTTCCGTCATCTTTTGTTCCTTTCTTTCCCTGATAAAAGGGAAGGGATTTTATTTGCTGCTCAGGTATTCCAGGGCATACCGGACGCTTTCTGCCGCATCTTCGCAGTAATAGTCGGCTCCGATTTTATCAGCCCATCGCTGGGTTACCGGCGCCCCGCCGATCATGGTCTTTACCTTGTCCCGCAGGCCTGCTTCCTTCAACAGTTCTTCGATATCCTTCTGAACCGTCATGGTAGTAGTCAGAAGAGCGCTGCTTCCCACGATATCGGCATTGTGCTCCTTTGCTTTTTCGATAAATACCTTAGCCGGAACTTCCCGGCCCAAATCGATGACTTCAATGCCGTTGGTCTTCACCAGAGAAGCGACGATGCCCTTGCCGATATCGTGAACGTCCCCTTCCACCGTACCGATGACCATGACACCCTTTTTAGCCGATTGGGTTCCGGTCATCTTGCTTTCGATATCCTCGGTGACCACTTTCATGACCTCGGTGGCGAAAATCAATTCCGGAAGAAATACTTCTCCCCGTCCGAAAAGATCTCCCAGATGTTTGATTCCGGCACTGAAGCCTTCCGTCAGGAGCTCCACCGGGTCCACACCCATTTCTTCGCCTTTTTTCAGCACCTCAACTGCTTTGTCTTCATCCGACTCCACAATGGAATCAAAGGCTTCCTTAAACAATAATTCCTTATCCATGGTTTCCTCCTACCCTATGATCAGTGGTTTTGATTCTATTCCTATAGTATCATACTATCCCAGCCTATGCCGGAATGGTAGCACGTTCTTTTTATATTTTTGTACTTTTTTTTGCATTTCTGCCGGTCATCCCTTGCTCTTTGCCCCGATTAGTGATATTTTTAGTAATAATTAACGAAATTCTAGTTATTTTTTATTGTTATTTTATGTTTATGGAGAATCTTATGGAAATGGAGCCCAATTATCTACACGAAAACGACCTGTCACCCCAGATCAAGGATCGAATTTCTGCCTTCAGCCGAATCAGCGGCGTTCCGGTCTCCTATTATTCTCCGGGGGGCCAGCTGGTTTGGGAATGCCATCGGGATAAAAAAATCTGCGGTCATTTTGATGTCTATACCAATCCAACCAGCTCCTGCCGGGTCAGCCTGACTTCTGCAGGAAAGCTCTCTTCTCAGCTGGGGGAGCCTTATATTTTCGTCTGTAAAGCCGGTTTTGTAAAAATTGCCATGCCCCTGATCGTAGGAAAATCTCTTCACGGTTTTTTTCTGGCAGGACCCCTAATCATGGGAGAACTGAAGAAAAACACCATCACCAGCATCTTCCAGCTGAACAGCATCGACCCGTCGGATTATGCCTCCCTGGTCCTCTTTCTCAAGGAAATGAAGGTCTTTCACCCCAAGGATGTCTCCTATCTTTCTTCGGTTTTCGGGGACGTGATCCTGGCATCGGTGACCCCCAACCCCGATTACCAGCAAATTAACACCTGCTTCCGGGAACAGCGGAAGATCAGCGAGAACCTTCAGCGGTATAAAAAGGAACAGCGGGTCATTTCCTACCCCTACCATTTGGAAAACAAGCTGTTGGAAGATGTGGCCACCGGCAATCAGGAGGAAGCTTACCGGGATCTGGAGGAACTCCTTCTTGAAATGTCCATCATGGAGGCCGGAGACATTTCTTCAGTGAAAACCAAGCTTCTTTCCGTCTGTACCATACTAATCCGGAATTCCACCGAGGCCAGCTTCATCAGCCATGAGTTGTCCGACAGCTTATACGATAACCTGAATGCCATCAACGAAGCCGCCTCCATGGAAGAAATCGGGGGCTTGATCCAATCCCTGATCCGGGCTCTGACGGAAAACGCCGGCGGCAGCCGCTACACCGGTCATTCCCCACTGATCCGCTCCTCCCTCCAGTTCATCAATCAGCATTATCCGGATAAATTGTCCCTGACCAGCGTAGCCGCTGCTCTTCACACCAATCCCTCTTATCTTTCCATGCTCTTTAAAAAGAATCTGGGGATGACCTTCACGGAGCATCTGAACCAGACCCGGGTGGGAAAGAGCTGCAGCCTGCTGACGTCTACCACCCTGTCCCTGTCGGAAATCGCTTCCCGCTGTGGCTTTGAGGACCAGAGCTACTTCTCCAAGGTCTTTAAAAAGCAGATGGGGGTTTCCCCCAAGGAATACCGAAAAAAGCCAACTTTATAAGCAGGTCTGCCAGTTGGCGGTTTTCCGGCAGGCCCCCCACGAAA
>JBLJBD010000141.1:0-11915 GCA_047637815.1 Anaerovoracaceae bacterium | reverse complement strand
TCATTGACGATACCCTGGAACAGGTTTTATTATATAATGCAGTTGTAGTGGGTGTCCCACCCAAGGATTCCATGTTGAAAGCACCGGAAAACCAAGACGGCACCGGGTGGGTTTCCGAATACCTGACCCGGAAGGAACTGGTTTCAGTCCAGACTCCCCAGGCCTTTTCCAGAGAATGGATACTGGACGCGATGGATCAAGGGGAAGCCTCCGGAAACTTCGGTACCGATGATGGTTTTCTGATTTTGCAGGCTGGCTATCCTCTCCGGGTCATTGCCGGAGACTACAAAAATTCAAAGATAACGACCAGGGAGGATCTGCCATTGGAGACAAGAGTAGGAAACGGATTTGACGTCCACCAGCTGGTGGAAGGAAGGAAGCTGATTCTGGGAGGCATGGAGATACCCCATGAAAAAGGCCTTCTGGGCCATTCCGATGCGGATGTGCTGACCCACGCCATCATGGATGCCTTGCTGGGAGCCGCCGGAGAAGGGGACATCGGACGCCATTTCCCTGACACCAGTCAGGAGTACAAAGATATATCCAGCCTTCTCCTATTGGAACGGGTTTCCACTATTCTGAAGGAAAAGGGCTGGACCATCGGCAACATCGATGCCACCCTCCTTTGTCAGAGGCCTAAATTAGCCGGATATATGAAGTCCATGGAGGAAAATCTGGCCCGGGCTCTTGGAATCGGGATGGACCAGATCGGCGTCAAAGCCACCACCACCGAAAAACTGGGTTTCACTGGAAGAGAAGAGGGGATTGCCTGCATGGCAGTCTGCCTGATCAATAAATAAACCACCAACAATAGAAGGAGAAAGTTCAATGAGATTATCAAAGATGCACCTGAAGACCCTCCGGGAGGTTCCGGCAGAAGCTGAAATCGCCAGCCATGTATTGCTGCTGCGGACCGGCATGATCCGGAAACTGGTTTCCGGCGTTTATGGCTTTATGCCCATGGGCTACCGGTCCCTGCGGAAGATTGAGGATATCATCCGAAAGGAAATGGATGCCAAAGGGGGGCAGGAGATCCATATGTCCGCGGTACAGCCGGCAGAGCTGTGGATGGAGTCGGGCCGATGGTTCGCCTACGGACCGGAACTCTGGCGTCTAAAGGACCGGAACGGCCGGGATTTTTGCCTGGGACCCACCCATGAAGAAATCTTTACCGATGTGGTGCGGAACGATGTATCCTCCTACCGTCAGCTCCCCCTGAACCTGTATCAGATTCAGACCAAATACCGGGACGAGGCAAGACCCCGTTTCGGTCTGATGCGGAGCCGGGAGTTCATCATGAAGGATTCCTATTCCTTTGACCGGGATTATGCGGGTCTGGACCGAAGCTACGATGATATGTACGATGCCTATGAAAAAATATTCACCCGATGCGGTCTGACCTTCCGGGCAGTGGAAGCGGATACGGGAGCCATCGGCGGCAGCAATTCCCATGAGTTCACCGCCCTCTCCGAAGTAGGGGAAAGTGAAATCGCCTACTGTGAATCCTGCGAAATGGCAGCCACCACGGAACGGGCTGGATTTCCGGATGCCCCGGCTTCCGACGAAGCCATGCTTCCCCTGGAAACCGTCTATACCCCGGGAACCAAAACCATTGAGGAGGTGGCCTCCTATCTGAAGCTGCCCAAGGAAAAAACAATTAAGGCGTTGCTTTTTGTTACCTATGATCAGGAAGAAAAAGAAAACGGCTATGTGGCCGCCTTTATCCGCGGAGACCGGGAGTTGAATAAAATCAAGCTGGTCAATGCTCTTGGCATACCGGAACATTCCATTGCCTTTGCCGATGAAGCAAAGATGGGAGAAGCCACCGGCAGCGTGGGTGGTTTTACCGGTCCTGTGGGCCTTCACGACTGCACCATCGTAGTGGACAGCGAACTGCCGGGTCAGCCCAATCTCTGCGCCGGCGCCAACAAAGAAGACCATCATCAGATCAACGTCAATTACGGACGGGACTACGAAGGCCATATCATCAAGGACCTGAAACTTCTGAAAGAAGGGGATCCCTGTCCCGTCTGCGGAGCGCCGGTGAAGCAGGCGCGAGGCATCGAGGTGGGTCAGGTATTTAAGCTGGGGACCAAGTACAGCGAATCCATGGGTGCTACTTACAAGGATGAAAATATGGTGGATCACCACATTGTCATGGGATGCTACGGCATCGGCGTCACCAGGACCCTGGCAGCTGTAGTAGAGCAGCATCACGATGAAAACGGAATCATCTGGCCCATTTCCGTAGCCCCTTATCATGTCATCATCACCCTGGTGAATCCGGAGGATGCTATCCAGTCGGCTCTGGCGGAAGAGATCTATGAAAAGATTCAGCAGGCGGGTGGGGAAGCCCTTCTGGATGACCGGAAGGAAAGGCCCGGTGTCAAATTCAAGGACGCAGACCTGCTGGGAATCCCCATCCGGATCACCGTTGGAAAACTGGCGGGAGAAGGCAAGGTAGAATATAAACTTCGCAGAGATGCTGACAAGGAAGAACTGGAAGCAGGAGAAGCCGTAAGCAGGGCCCTGGAAGTCATCGGCAGGGAGCGATAACATGGAACTCATGTCCGTCATGGAACTGATTGGAACCGTCGCCTTTGCGGCATCCGGAGCCATCGTGGCCATTCAGAAAAATTTGGATTATTTCGGAATCGGATTCCTGGCCATCACCACCGCCGTCGGTGGTGGTGTGATCCGGGACACCATCATCAACGCGGATTTGCCGGTTGCACTGGCAAATCCCATTTTCGTTATCGTCAGCATCATAACGGCAGCAGCGGTGATCCTGTTTTACCGCCATGTGGTCCTCCGCCGGAAGACCCTGCTGTTTTTTGACGCAGTGGGACTGGCAGCCTTTGCGGCCATCGGGGCGGAGACGGCGGTAAAATATGGCCACGATATGCCCTTCGTGGTGATTTTTCTGGCTCTTCTGACCGGTTGCGGCGGCGGTACCCTGCGAGATGTCTTCGCCGGCCAGATTCCCTTCATATTTGTCAAAGAAATCTATGCTATTGCAGCCATCGCCGGAGCGGTAACTTTTCTGGCAGTGGATGTCTTTGCTCCCATGAAGGCGGCGGCGTATGCCTGCTTCGGCGTTACCCTGCTGATCCGGCTGATCGCCATTAAAAAGAATATCCACCTGAAAAAGGTGACGGTCATCCAGGAGAATGAGGAATAACATGAAGGAATACCTGGGGCTCTTTGCCTCCTTTTTTAAAATAGGGTTGTTCACCATCGGTGGAGGGATGGCGATGCTGCCACTGATCCAGCATACGGTGGTGGACCGGAAAAAGTGGATGACGGAGGGTGAAATGACCGATTGTATCGCAGTCAGCCAGGCTCTTCCCGGAGTCATCGCCATCAACGCCGCCACCTATATCGGGAAAAAAAGAAAAGGCCTGGGCGGTGCGTTCTCAGCCTCCCTGGGGGTGGTGATGCCATCCTTTATCATCATCATCCTGGCGGTGGTCCTGCTGGGAGTTCTGGGACCGAACCGGTATGTGGAAGGAGCTTTTACGGCAGTCAAAGCCAGTTCCGCCGGACTGATCCTCTATGCAGGCATCCGTCTTTCCCGCCAGGTGATCCGCAGAAAGCTGGACGGATTTCTCGCCCTGGGAAGTCTGATTGCTGTAACCTTTCTGAATCTGACGGCCTTTTGGCCTATCCTGGCAGCAGGAATCATCGGATTCATTGCAGGGAGGATAAAGAAATGACATACATCAATCTTTATCTGGTCTTTTTCGTCATCGGTCTCTTTGGATTTGGTGGTGGATATGCGATCCTTCCCCTGATTTTTCAGTATGTACAGGAATTTGGCTACATGAGCGCCGGGGAGTTTTCCAATTTGGTTGCCTTGTCTCAGATTACCCCCGGTCCTGTGGCGGTCAATGCTGCTACTTATGTGGGGTTCAATACGGCTGGCATCCCGGGAGCGGTTGCCGCCACCCTGGGGATCACTACCCCCTCCTTTGTTCTGGTTCTGGTGGTCATTCGTTTCATGGAAGCCTATCAGCACAGCCGTGGGCTGAACAGTGTCCTGGAGGGGATTCGGCCGGCTACCGCCGGGCTGATCCTATCGGCGGCCATTCTGATCGCTCAGACGGCTATTGTGGATGCTTCCCTGATATCGGAAGCCTTTTGGAAAAATCCGGCTGCAAATTTTAATCTGTTGCCATTCTTGATATTTCTGGGTACAATATTGCTGATAGGAAAATTCAGGATGAATCCCATCCTGATTACCATTGTGATGGGAACAATAGGAGCGTTTTTATGTGGTTAGGGGGCGTGCGGGTCATCATACTGGACCCGGAGAACAGGATATTGATGCTGAAGCAGCATCATGAAGGACGGGATGTCTGGATGGTTCCGGGGGGAGCGATTGAAGAAGGGGAAAATGCCCAGGAAGCAGCCATTCGGGAAGTCATGGAAGAAACCGGCCTGAAGGCCTCCATCAAGGGAATGATCTGGCATGTGGAAGAGGTTTCGGAAGAACGAGGACAGCGTTTTGTCAACTTTTTCCTGGCAGAGGCCGACGGCGGCCGGCTGGGCCTTGGGATGGATCCGGAAAGAGCCGACGGGGAGCAAGTGATGCGGGAACTGCGCTACATGTCCCGGGAAGAAATCGAAAAGCTGGACACCCTGTATCCGGATTACCTGAAGGATGAATTCTGGGAATTCTTCCGGCGCATCGAAGAAATTAAAAATTATAATGTCTTTAAGGTTCGGAAAACCACCTTAAAATAGAAGTATTATCATGGGGCGGTCACGGCTGCCATCATCAGTTTGAAAGGAAATAATATAATGAAAACAATCATCATTGAAATGGAAAACGGCGATAAATTGACAGGGGAATTGTATCCTGAAGTGGCACCGGCTACGGTCCAGAACTTCACCGAGTTAGCTCAGAAGGGCTTTTATGACGGGCTGATTTTTCATCGGGTCATTCCCGGATTCATGATCCAGGGCGGATGCCCGGAGGGTCGGGGAACCGGAGGGCCCGGTCATTCCATCAAAGGAGAATTTGCAGCCAACGGATTCCAGAACGACCTGAAGCACACCAGGGGAGTTCTTTCCATGGCCAGATCCATGAATCCCGATTCAGCCGGATCCCAGTTCTTTATCATGGTGGCGGATTCTCCCCACCTGGACGGTCAGTACGCCGCCTTCGGAAAGATCACGGAAGGGATGGAAGCAGCAGACAAAATCGTTTCGGTGAAGCGGGATATGTCGGATAAACCGAAAGAACCCCAGGTAATCAAGAAGATAATCGTTGAATAATATGTCGATTCGAGTCGAAACAAAAAAATAGGGAAGAAAAGTCGCGAACCACTGAAAACAATGGGTTTGCGACTTTTTTTACGTGAAGATTATGTGAAAAAATAGCCAAAACCTTGACAGCCTTGTAATAATTCTGTAACATTAGGGAGGAAAATAAAGAATAAACAAATTATTCTGAAACCAAAATCGACATTTGTATAAAGGAAAAATTTATGAATATGAACCAACTCTTCAGCTCCGTAAAGAGAACTGCAACGGAATTTCTGAAAAAGGCGGAGAACCGCAGGAAGATGGCCATCGGCCTCGGTCTGGCGGTGGTAGTACTGGTAGGTGGGGTTGCCGTGGGAACGGCTGCCCGAGGCAATGATGAAGCAGCGGAGGCCAAGTTGGCAGAAGCCCCGGAGGTGTCTGAAACCTGGTCCATCCTGGCGGCAGGAAATGAAATCGCCCGGCTGGCTTCGGAAGAAGATGCCAATGCTGTTCTCGAACAGGTCAAGGCGGCTTACCTGACGGAGGGAACCGAAGTTCTGGAAGTTTCCTTTGCAGAAGAGGTGCTTGTCACGGCTTCCGCCATAGGGAACGGGGACCAGCCGGTTCTGACTTCAGAGGAAGCAGTCACCCTGATCCTTACCGGCAGCAAAGAGCCGAAAACCTATGTGGTTCAGGGGGGAGATACGGTTTGGGACATTGCCCTGGCCAACAACCTCAGCCCCTATGAGCTGATGGAGATGAACCCGGGAGTGGAAGACAAGGTTTCCATCGGGCAGACCCTGAACCTGTATCAGGTCAAGCCCTACGTCACCGTACGGTCCAAAGAAGTTTTGGTGGCGGAAGAGCGGGTAGAGTATCCGGTTCAATATGAAAACACCTCCAATCTTTATAAAGGCCAGTCTCAGGTAAAAGCAGCCGGAAGCTACGGCTCCAAATCGGTCCGGTCTGAAGTGGTCAAAGAAAACGGTCAGGTAGTCACAGCCACGGTTCTGGAAGAAACGGTCCTGGAACAGCCGGTGACACAGGTCACTCTGGTGGGAACCAGAACGGTACCCATCACCACGGGAACCGGTCAGTTGGGGATTCCGGTCACCAACATTGAGATTTCCTCTGCCTACGGATCCCGGGGAGGGAGCCGTCATCTGGGCGTGGATCTCCGGATGCCGAAGGGTTCGCCCATTATGGCAGCAGACAGCGGCACCGTCACCAAAGCAGCTTATTCGGGCAGCTTCGGCAACCTGATCATCATCAACCACGGAAACGGCATGCAGACCTATTATTCCCACTGCAACACCATCAATGTTTCAGTAGGGCAGGCCGTGACCAAAGGGGATGTGATCGGTACCATCGGTTCCACCGGCAATGCCACCGGAAACCACCTCCATTTCGAAGTCCGTGTCGACGGGGTGCCCCAGAATCCGGTCAATTACTTTTAACGGTTTGGATTGATTGTTTAAAAAGATTCATGTATAATTTTAGGGCAGGTAACACCTTGAAGGGGGAACCTGCCCTATCTTATTTTTCGGGGGAACAGAAATCAATGGGATTTATAAAAGATACAAGAGAAGATATCCGAGCAGTACTGGAAAAGGACCCGGCCGCCAGAAACGGCTTTGAGGTTCTTTTGTGCTATCCCGGCGTATGGGCTATTATCATGCATCGGCCCACCCACTGGCTCTATCAGAAAAATCTGAAGCTGCTGGCCCGGATCATTTCCCAATGGACCCGGTTTTTTACAGGAATCGAGATCCATCCCGGTGCTACCATCGGGAAGCGGTGCTTTATTGACCACGGGATGGCCGTGGTCATTGGAGAGACTACCGAAATCGGTGACGATGTCACCATTTATCAGGCGGTAACACTGGGAGGAACGGGTAAAGATACTGGCAAGCGTCATCCCACCATCGGTAACCGGGTAATCATCAGCTCCGGTGCCAAGGTCCTGGGCCCCTTCCGGGTCGGGGATGATGTGAAGATCGGAGCAGGCTCGGTGGTGCTGAAGGAAATTCCCGACAATTGCACCGTCGTCGGCATACCCGGGACCATCGTTAAGCGGGGCGGCCATCCGACGGATGATATGAATCAGGTGGACATTCCCGATCCGATTGCAGTGGAAATGGAATGCCTGCTGCGCCGAATCGTCAGCCTGGAGCAGAAACTGAGAAAAATGGAAGGGAAGTAATCTCTTTCGGTTAGGAGGAATCAAGTGAAAGTTTACAATACACTGACAAGAAAAAAAGAAGAATTCGTCCCGGTGGATGAAAAGGAAATCCGGATCTATGTCTGCGGCCCAACCGTATACAACTATTTCCATATCGGCAATGCCCGGCCCTTCGTGGTCTTTGACACCCTCCGGCGGTATCTGGAATACCGGGGCAATAAGGTGAAATTCGTTCAGAACTTTACCGACGTGGATGATAAAATCATCAATCGGGCGGCGGAAGAGGGAACCTCCCCTTCCGAAGTCAGTGAAAAATATATTGAAGAGTATTACAAGGATGCGAAAGCCCTCAATGTCCGGCTGGCCGATGTCCACCCCAAGGTCACGGAAAATATTCCGGAGATCATCAGCTTTGTGAAGGACCTGATCGACAAGGGGTATGCCTATGAAGTGGAGGGAGATGTCTATTTCAGCCCACGGAGCTTTGAAGGCTATGGCAAACTGTCGAAACAGAATATCGAAGATCTGGAAGCCGGTGCCCGAATCGAAATTGGCGAAAAAAAGAGGGATCCTTTGGATTTCGCCCTCTGGAAAGCTCAGAAAACAGAAGGGGAACTGGCTTGGGAATCTCCCTGGGGAAAAGGGCGGCCCGGATGGCACATCGAATGCTCCTGCATGTCCAAGAAATACCTGGGAGAAACCATTGATATCCACGCCGGAGGCCAGGATCTGACCTTCCCCCATCATGAAAACGAAATCGCCCAGTCGGAAGCCCATAACGGAAAACCCTTCGCCAAATACTGGATGCACAACGGGTATATCACCATCGATAATGAGAAAATGTCCAAATCCAAAGGCAATTTCTTCACGGTCCGGGACATACTCAGCCAATACACCGGGGAAACCATGCGGTTCTTCCTTCTTTCCGGCCATTACCGGAATCCCATCAACTTCAGTGAGCCCTTGATGGAGCAGGCAAAAAACAGCCTGGCCCGCATGCAGAATGCCAAAGCCAATCTGGAACATCTGATTCGGACCTCCGAAGGCTCCATGAGCCCGGATGAGAAGGTCACGCTGGATGGACTCGGCCGGTATCGGGAAGAGTTCATCAGCGCCATGGAGGATGACCTGAACACGGCAGACGCCATTACCGCCGTATTTGAACTGATCAGCGGCATTAACAGCAGTGTCCGAAACGGAGCCTCCAAGGAATTTGCAGAAGCTTCCCTGAAACTCCTGCTGGAGCTTACCTCCGTATTAGGACTGCTTTCGGACCAGCCGGAGGAAGAACCGGTGGACCAGGAACTGGAAAAACTCATCGAAGAGCGGCAGGAAGCCAGAAAAAATAAAAATTTTGCCCGGGCGGACGAAATCCGGGATATTCTGAAAGAAAAGGGAATCACCCTGAAGGATACTCCTCAGGGAGTACAGATCATCCGGGAATAAGGGGCTGGTCCCGATCCGAAAGGAACCAATGAGCAAAGAAATCAGCAGGATGAACACCACCGCCCTGGCCTATCTGGGGGATGCGGTGTACGAAGTGGAAATAAGGAAGCGAATGCTCCTGAAACGGCCGGATCACGTGGATCAACTCCACCGCCAGTCGGTGGGCTACGTTCGGGCCGAAGCTCAGGCAGCGGCGATTCGGAACCTGATGGAGGAGCTTGTGCCGGAAGAGGCCGATCTGGTCCGGCGGGCCCGGAACCGGAAAATCCTGTCCAAGCCGAAAAATCTGGACCCCATCACCTATAAGCTGGCCACAGCCTTTGAGGCCCTCATTGGCTATCTGTATCTTTCGGAGCAAGGGGATCGACTGGAGGAAATCCTCCGAAGATCCGTTGAAATCATTGAACAAGAGGCAGGAAAACATGAAAGAAAAGAAAACCAGAAATAATTTCCGGGATATGCTGGGGGATTATTATCTGACCAACCGGAAAATCAGCAAGGATACGGAAGAAGCCAACAAAGGACGGGATACCAGTCGATTGACCAAGAACGAAAAGCTTTATCTGACGGTTATCGTGGTGGGGCTGATTTTGATCGGTATCAAATACCTGTTGTAAGGAGGAAGTTCCATGAGCAGAGCAGACCAGCTTTTTAAGGCCATGTGCCGAACCATCCTCGAAGAAGGCTATTCTTCGGAGGGCCAGCAGGTCCGGGCAAGATGGGCAGACGGAGCCCCGGCCCATACCATCAAAACCTTCGGTGTAGTGAACCGGTACAACTTGTCGGAAGAATTTCCGGCTCTGACCCTGCGGCCCACGGCCCTCAAGTCAGCCTTTGATGAAATTTTATGGATCTGGCAGAAGAAATCCAATAATATCCGGGATCTGGGCAGCCGGATCTGGGATGAATGGGCGGATGAATCCGGTTCTATCGGTAAAGCCTATGGGTACCAGTTAGGGGTTCGGTATCGGTTTCCCCATGGTGAAATGGATCAGGTGGACAATGTCCTCTGGCAGCTGAAGAACACCCCCTATTCCAGAAGGATCATGACCAATATCTATAATTTCAGCGATTTGATGGAGATGGGGCTGGAGCCCTGTGCCTACAGCATGACCTTCAACGTCACCGGAGACCGTCTCAACGGGATCCTCCATCAGCGTTCCCAGGACATTCTGGCAGCCAACAACTGGAATGTGGTTCAGTACTCCCTGCTGCTGATGATGTTTGCCCAGGTTTCCGGCTTGAAGCCGGGAGAGCTGGTTCATGTCATTGCGGATGCTCATATTTATGACCGGCATGTTCCCCTGATCCGGGAACTGTTGGAAAGACCCGAATTCCCGGCACCCAAGGTGACGCTGAATCCGGAGATCCAGGATTTTTATCAGTTTACTGTCCGTGATCTGAAAGTGGAAAACTATGAAACCAACCCTCAGATCCGAGATATCCCCATCGCAATCTAGAGGAAACCATTATGAAAGCAATCGTAGCCGTTGACCGGAACTGGGGGATCGGCCGGGACGGGGGGCTGCTGGTCCACCTGCCGGGGGACCTGAAATATTTTAAAGAAAAGACCCTGGGCAAAACCGTGGTCATGGGTCGTGAAACCCTGGAATCCCTCCCGGGAGGTAAGCCTTTGCCCGGACGGGACAACATCGTTCTTACCCGAAACTCCTGTTACGAAGCTGGATGCCCTCTGTGTCATTCGGAAGAAGATCTGCTGAACCGACCGGACTGCCGGGGGGAGGACGTCTTCGTCATCGGGGGGGAACAGGTATACCGGATGCTCCTGCCTTACTGCGACACCTGTTATGTGACAAAGATCCACGGCGAATATCCGGCTGAAAAATTTTTCCCCGACCTGGACCAGTCCGATGAGTTTGAAGTGGTTTGGGAGAGCGAACCAGTTGAAGAGAAGGGAGTGACCTATCACTTTGTCGAATACAGAAGAAAACAAGGAGCTGATCCTGGGGCGGAACCCGGTGATGGAGGCTCTGAAAAATAAAAAGGAGATTGAGAAGCTGCTGGTGGCACGGGGAGCCGAAGGCTCCATCCAGAAAATCCTGGGAATGGCCCGGGACCAGAAGATTCTTGTCACCTACGTAGAGAAAGCAGCCCTGGACCGGCTGTCTGACGGTGTAAACCATCAGGGAGTCCTGGCCTATGCGGCTTCCTTTCAATACTGTGAACCGGAGGATATTCTGGCTTTGGCGGCTAAACGCCAGGAGCCTCCCTTTGTGTTGATCCTGGACGGGATCGAGGATCCCCATAATCTGGGGGCCATCATGCGGACGGCAGAAGTCTGCGGAGCCCACGGAATCATCATTCCCAAACGGCGATCGGTGGGTGTCACCGAGGTGGTCCGCCGGGTATCGGCGGGAGCTGCCGAGTATATGGCCTGTGCCCGGGTGCCCAACCTAGCCGCAGCCATTGAATCCCTGAAGGGAAAAGGCCTATGGATCGCTGCCTGTGATATGGATGGGCAGACCTACTACCAGGCGGACCTGAAGGGGCCCGTTGGTCTGGTGATTGGCAACGAGGGGCAGGGAATCAGCCGGCTGGTCAAAGAAAAATGCGACTTTTCCGTTTCCATTCCCATGAGGGGAAGGATCGAATCCCTCAATGCTTCCAATGCGGCAGCGGTTCTGATGTGTGAAATCCGAAGGCAGCGGGACACCTGATGGAAGGTGTTCCTGCCGCCGGAATTTTATCCGAGAGAATAATAGGAAACCCCTTGACAGAGGAAGGCCCCTATAGTAAAATATCTTCCAGTGACCTTTAAATCAGACTAGACATGCTGCTGTAACTCAGCTGGTAGAGTACTACCTTGGTAAGGTAGAAGTCACGGGTTCAATTCCCGTCAGTAGCTCCAAATTAAAAACGGTGCCGTGTCCGGCTTTTCGGCCAGCCACCTGGAGGCTGAAAAGCCCCGCACGAAATTAAGGGAGGATTATAAAAATGGCAAAACAAAAGTTTGAACGAACCAAGCCCCATGTAAACATCGGGACCATCGGACACGTAGACCATGGTAAGACGACCC
>JBLJBD010000140.1:0-3202 GCA_047637815.1 Anaerovoracaceae bacterium | reverse complement strand
CCAAGGAAAAAATGACTGCTGACGAAAAAGCTGCTATCATGGGCAGAATCCAGGGATCCACCGATATCTCCATCGTTGCGGATGCGGATCTGATCATCGAAGCAGCAACCGAAGATATGGAACAGAAAAAGGCCCTGTTCAAGGAGTTGGATGAGCTTTGCAAGCCTGAAACCATCATCGCCACCAACACTTCTTCCCTTTCCATTACCGAAATCGCTACCGCTACCAACCGGCCTGATCGAATCATCGGCATGCACTTCTTCAACCCGGTTCCCATGATGAAGCTGGTTGAAATCATCAAAGGCCTGACCACTTCTGAAGAAACCAAGGAAACCATCCTGGAACTGACCAGAGCCCTTGGAAAGACCCCGGTTGACGTAGCAGAAGCCCCCGGATTTGTTGTAAACCGTATCCTGATCCCCATGATCAATGAAGCCATCGGCATCCTGGCGGACGGCGTTGCTACCGCAGAAGACATCGACCAGGCTATGATGCTGGGTGCCAACCACCCCATGGGACCCCTGGCACTGGGAGACCTGGTAGGTCTGGACGTTTGCCTGGCCATCATGGACGTTCTTTATGCTGAATACGGCGATCCCAAATACCGAGCCCACACCCTGCTGAGAAAGATGGTAAGAGCCAACAAGCTGGGCCGAAAGACCGGAATCGGATTCTACGACTACAAAAAATAACCAATGTTATAAGCGTTTCTGCAAATTGACGCGTTATGAAGTAAAAACGGACCCTGTAAATCTCGGCAAGCCTTGGATTTACAGGGTCTTGTGGTTTGGCACACTTTGACAGACGCGACAACTATGGGGACAGTTCTGGTGGAGGGAGGTGGTCATTTGACCCAGAGGTACAAAGCAACTCAGAAACTGGATGGAAATAGATACAGTAAAACAGAAGACTATGAAACAGGAGAAATCGCCCTTGTGCAAAGATTGGAATGGAAGATTGGTGTCCCGATATTTAAGGACCCTACTATTCTGAAGCAACTAGGTCTGGCCATCGGCCTTCCCTTTGGTCTGGTTATCTTTATCATTGCCCTGGTTTCCCGGGGGAGCCGGGACGGGCTATATGCTCTGGGGCTGATCGCAGCCCTGATGATCCTTACCTGGCTGTTCATTATGGCGGTATATCGGGGCAAATATGAGGCGGAATTCATTCTGGACCAAAAGGGAGCTCTGTGCCGGACTCAGATGGGGCAGGCCAGGAAAAATCGAGTCATTAACGGTCTGACTGTAGCCCTGGGAATTTTTTCCCGGACCCCTGCAGCAGCCGGGGCCGGAATGCTGGCCCAATCCCGGCAGTCGACGATGATTCCCTGGAAACGGGTCACCAAAGTGAAGTATCAGTCTAAAAACCACACCATTCTTCTTCGGGGTGGGTGGACGGAGAACATGGCCTTGTTTTGCACGGAAGAAAACTACTTCAAGGCAGAGAAATTTGTCATGAGTATGACAGCCCATTTACGCAAGAATTGAATGTCAAGAGAAGACTGAGTTCCAAGAGGGGATGAATTTCCCCTCTTTTGTTGTAAATTCTAAAGCCTTTGCCGGTTTACTTCGGCAATTCTGGCGACAGCGGATTTGGAAAGCAGGCGGGTACTCTTCAGTAGCATACGGCCGAAATCCAGCTTTTCTGCCTTTGTCAGATCGTGATAATTGCCCAAGTTGCCCTTCATATCGTTGGCATAAGCCAGTTCTTTTTTGCGGGGATCCTCCGGTGGTTCGGCGCCAAGAATCATTTTATTCCGTATGGCCTTCCCAAGATCCTCCTCTTCCGTCTCGCCGTGGAATCGGTGGAAGGAACGAACCTCGGAAAAACCCATCTTTTCCAGCAATAGAAGTCCTGGTTCCGGCAGCAGGTCCTGCTCCACGCGACCGATATATTCCCCATAACTGCTGTAGGGGTATTCGGAAGGATTGCTGCAGATGTCTGCCTTCACAGGATTGTTGTGGATATATCGAAGGACCCGGTAAAGATAATCCCGGGTATTGATACCAGCGCTGGAATACCGCCCCTGATAAACGTGTCCCACATAACCGTATTTGGTTTGGTAAAAGCGGGAGTAAGCCAGGTTGGTTTTCTGCATGACCAGGCTCATTGTTGGAATGGTATCGGATTGGACCAGCAGATGGTAGTGGTTCGGCATGATGCAGTAGGCTAAGATGCTGAATCCTTCCTCGTCCAAGGTCCTTCTGAGATACTCCAGGAACTTATCTTTATCACGGTCCTCTTTAAAAATAGCCAGCCTGTTGTTGCCCCTGCTCATTACATGGTAATGACCAAAGGCGCTGGCAACACGAATCTGATAGCTCAATCTCTGCCTCCTTTCTTAATGAATAAACATATAATAACATAAATGACATAATATGTAAACTTGCAAACAAACCAACTTTAAGAACAGCTCTGCCAGTTGATTCGTTTTCTGCAAGAAAATAGCCCCTGTAAATCCTTGGATACCTTGGAATTACAGGGGCTTGTTCGTCGGAAGATACTGAGAGTCCGCGACAACTGGCAGAGCTGTTCTTAAAGTTGGTTAAATTAGGTCCATGGACTTGGTGGACCAGTGGTTGTCGGTCAGGTATTCGAAGAGCTTGGTTTTGTCTGCCCTTTCGAATAGCTGGACGATTTCTTCGTGTTCCCGGTTCATAGAGGCGCAGATGGAGAATAATTCAGATTCGTTGCTGCTGTAATAGGTGTAGCGGTCCAGGGTGTCCTTAATCTGGCGAAGCAGGGTGATGAGTTGCTTGTTGTTGCATTTGTTAATATACACGTTGTGGAAATTTTCCTGCTGCTCGCAGTAGGAAGGGTAATTTTTATACTTGATAGCCACATTGGCCAGATCAATATGCTCCCGCATCTTATTGAAATCCTGGCTGTTCATGTTGGGAAGGGCAAGTTTGGCCGCTAATCCGTCCAGGTTCCCCAGAATTTCATAGGAATCCAGCTTTGTCTTCTGATCAAATTTGGTGATGCTGTATCCCTTGCGGGGTATTTTTTCCAGCACACCATTTGCCACCAATTCAATCAGGGCTTCCCGGGCGGGAGTCCGACTGATGTTCAAGGACTCGCATACAAGAGTCTCGGTGATGATGCTGTCTGGGGCAAATTCTCCGTTGTGAATTTTTGAAATTATGTTTTCCATGGCCATGTGCCGCAGTGAATTGATATCCAATTGATTCCTCCTGCCTTT
>JBLJBD010000139.1:0-9046 GCA_047637815.1 Anaerovoracaceae bacterium | reverse complement strand
GTACTATTCCTTTGAGGAAGCTCTGGAACAGACAAGGGCCCTGGTGGAAACCTCTTTATTAAAGGCTCCCCGGGTCATCCGGGATTATACCAGTCATCTGGCCAGATCTCAGGGGAAATATATCCGGGCACGGGGCCTTCTGGTTTCAGCTTTGAATCGGGAAGATAAAATTCACGAAAATGCGGTTACCATGGGGGCAGCCATTGAACTTCTGCATCTGGCTACCCTGGTCCACGATGACGTGATCGATGATTCGGATCTGAGACGGGGCCAGGAAACGCTCCAGAAGCGGTTTGGGAAGAAAAAGGCTGTCATTTGCGGTGATTATCTTCTGAGCTTATCCCTTCGGCTGACAAGCCGAATCAAAAATAGGGAAGACTATACGGAATATGATCTCCCCTCCTTTGTATCCAGGGTCTGCCTGGGGGAAATGGACCAGTATGCCAATAACGGCAATCTGAACCTATCCACCATGGGATACCTGAAAATTATCCGGGGGAAAACAGCCGCTCTCTTTGAGGGTGCCTTCCTGGCCGGAGGGATTTTCTCCGGAGAAGGGAAGGACCAGGAGCATCAGTATGGCAAGCTGGGAAGGTATATCGGCATGATTTTCCAATTATCCGATGACTGCATCGACTTTGAAGCCTCCCGGGAGGAAGCCATGAAGCCGGTAGGCCGGGATATGGAAGCAGGAGTCGTGACTTTACCGGTAATCCATGCCATGCAGGAAAGCCCGGACCTGAAAAACCGTTTGGAAAGTCATCAGATGGCTACTGAAGAATTGATCCGGCTTGTATTCCAATACGACGGAATCGGGTACACCAGGAAAATATCCGGTACCTATTATAAAAAGGCATCGGATATCATAGGGGACCTGTCCATTGATGAGGGCAAGCGGAAGGAACTCCGTCTGATTCTCGACAAGGCCTACCATGGAATAAAAAAATGAAATTTTTCAAAAAAACTGATATAATCATCATTACCGTTGTTATTGCCGTCGCCGGGGGTATATTTTTATACAACACCCTGACGGCCAGCAAAGACGGAGCGGTCGGGGAGATTTATCTGGGAAGCCAGTTGATCCGCACCGTGCCCCTTGATGGGGGAAAGGATATGACATTTTCTGTGGAACAAAGGCCGGCGGTGGTATTCCATCTCCATGAAGACGGTTCTATTGAATTTGAACATTCCGATTGCCCCGATCAGGTGTGTGTGGAAACCGGCAGGATCCGGGTTCCCGGCCAGAGTGCCGCCTGCCTGCCCAACCAGCTGATCCTGAAAATCGTTCCACTGGGAGAAGACGGCTATGATGAAAATGAAGTGGTAATATAATGGACAAAACGCATAAACTGGTATTGACCTCCTTATTTTTCGCCATTGCGATTATCTTATCCATTATTGAAAACTCCCTTCCACCTCTTCCTATAGCGGTGCCCGGAGTTAAATTTGGCTTATCCAACATTGCTGTAATGTATGTATTATTCTTTGTTGGGAAAGAATCGGCCTATATGGTCGCGGTACTGAAGGCGGTCTTCGTCTTTGCTACCAGAGGGTGGATCGCCAGTGTGCTCAGTCTCACCGGCGGCGTCCTTTCATTAACAATAATGATCCTACTGATGGTCCTGTTCAGGGAAAAGATCTCCTATCTGATTTTAAGTATCGCAGGAGCAGTATTCCATAACATCGGCCAGCTGATAGCGGTCTCTATTGTATATACCAATCTGTACCTGATGTACTTCATGCCGGTTCTCCTCGTGACCGGAGTGCTGGCAGGAATCGTCACATCGGTACTATTGAACGTTATTAGGCCTGCCTTTAAACGGGTTGGGTTTAATAATAAAAATTAGCGAAAGCAAAGTATTTATGGAGGAGAACATGAAGAGATTTTTAAGCGTAATTGCAATCATGCTGGTAGCCTTATTGGCAGTAGGCTGTGGAGCTCCCGCAGAAGAACCGGCACCGACTCCGGAACCGACTGAAGGCGCAGCCCTGAAAACTGGTTTTGCAGTAATCAACTCAATCGCAAAATCCAAGGATGCTGGCGAAGAAGCTGGGCTTGCTCAGGCTGATTCCACCGTTGTAGGTGTTCTGGTTGACGCAGATGGCGTCATCGTTAAGTGCGTCATCGATGCAGTTCAGACAAAGGTAAACTTTGATGCTACTGGAAAAATCACTACCCCGCTGGATACCATCGTTCCTACCAAAATTGAAATGGGAACCGATTACGGCATGGGCAAAGTTTCTTCCTTAGGCAAAGAGTGGAGCGAACAGATTGTTGACTTTGCTGCATATGTAGAAGGAAAGACCCTGGAAGAAGTAAAAGCCATCGCTGTAGACGAAACAACTATGCCTACCGATGAAGAACTGGCTTCCGAAGTTACCATCAAAATCGGCGGATATGTTGCTGCTATCGAAAAGGCAGTAAACAGTGCAGCTGAAATGGGCGCTATGGAAGGCGATACCCTGGGTCTGGGAATCACCACCAACATCGCAAAATCCAAGGATGCTACTGCTGATGCAGAAGGTCTGGCTCAGGCTTATTCCACTTTCACTCTGGCCAGCTTCAATGCTGATGGTGTCATCACCAGCGCGATCATCGACGGATCCCAGTGCAACATCAACTTTGACAACACTGGTAAACTGACCACTGCTCTGGACAAAGTATTCGTAACCAAGAACGAACTGGGCGACGAGTATGGCATGAAGGGCAACTCCGGAATCGGAGCTGAGTGGAACACTCAGGCTGCTGCTTTTGCTGCTTCCATCATCGGTATGACTGCTGACGAAGTTGCCGGCATCGCACTGAATGAAGAAGGTGCAGTTACTGATGAAGAATTAGCTTCTCAGGTTACTGTAGGCGTGGATGGATTCCTGGCTTGCGTTGCTTCTGCTGCTGCAACAGCGAAATAAGATTATAAGGTCACAATTGGTTAGGGGTGGAAGGTTTTCTGCCCCTGACTTTTTTAAGAGGAAACATCAGTGAAGAGATACAAGTCAACCATATGGATGATTGCAGCAATCCTGCTACTTATGGCAGGATTCTTTTCCGCTTGCGGAAAAAATGAAAGTGAACTGAAGAGGTATGAAGCAACCTTTCTGGACCTCTTTGATACCCAGTCCACTATTGTGGGCTATTATGAGGACAAACAGGAATTTGAAGATCTGGTCAACTTCATTTATGATGAAACGAAGATTTATCATCAGCTTTTTGACCGGTACAATGATTACGATGGAATCAACAACCTGAAAACCGTCAATGATATGGCGGGAATCCAACCGGTGAAGGTTGATCAGAAAATAATAGATTTACTGGTATATTCGAAAGAAATATATGAGCGTACCGATGGAAAAGTGAATGTAGCCTTCGGCAGCGTTCTGGAGATATGGCATGATTATCGGGATATGGGTACTTATAACCCGGAGGATGCGGAAGTACCTCCCATGGAAATGCTCCAGGAAGCCAATCTCCATACGGATATCAATAAGGTGATTATTGATCAGGAGGCGAGAACAGTTTTTCTGGAAGATCCGGAGATGAGCCTGGATGTGGGAGCCATCGCCAAGGGTTATGCCGTGGAGAGGGTGGCCCAGTCACTGATTGAAGAAAAAGATGCTGATTCGTTGCTGATCAGCCTGGGAGGAAATGTAAGATCCATCGGTTACAAGGACCATGAATCCACTCCATGGAACGTAGGGGTCAAGGATGACGGAACCCGTGGAGTTCTTCATACCGTGAGATTGATCGACCAGTCCCTGGTGACCAGTGGCAATTATCAGCGATATTATGTAGTGGACGGAGTCCGATATCATCATATCATCGATCCGGCGACCCTGATGCCGGCAGATCACTATGTTTCCGTCACTATCCTGACCTCAGATTCCGGCCTGGCGGATGGTCTTTCGACCATGGCTTATATCCTCCCCCTTGAGGAGGCCAAGGATAAAATCGAGACCATGGATGGGGTAGAAGCCATCTTCATTCTGGAGGACGGAACACTGGAATACACAGATGGATTCCAAGACTACATTATAAAATAAACCTATTTTATAATCTGGTAGACTATAGTATAATGAGGATGAAATCGAAATAAAGTCCAGGAGGGCAGGATGAGACTGAAGACGGAAAATGAATATATCAAATGGGGAATGACAGCCTTTCTGACGGTATCAGCCTGTATCATCTTTTTTTTCATGCTTCACCGGTCGGAGGGGCTGCTGGAAACGCTGGTTCTGATTCGAAACATCCTGACCCCATTCATTTACGGTTTTGTTATGGCCTATCTGCTGACACCGATATACAACTTCTTTGTCCGGGCCGGGGTGAAGCTTTTTGCTCCTTTGATTTTTAACAAACGGAGTCTGGTGCGATTTTCCAAGTTGATTTCCACCATCCTCAGTCTTGTTTTAAGTATCGCCATTATCAGCGGACTGATCATGATGGTCATTCCCCAAATGATGATGAGCATCATGAAGATCATTGATACGTTCCCCAACAATGCGGATGTGCTGATGGTCTGGCTCATCGATAATTTTAACCTGTCCGACCGAACCGTTGAATTTATCAATGACAACGTGGTAGACAACCTGTCTGCCTGGATCATGGAAAATGTGGTCCCCTCCATGTCAGAAGTGGTGGAAGGGGTCTCTGTGGGCGTCCTCAGTGCTCTGGTGGTCATGAAAAATTTCCTCATCGGTCTTATCATCAGCGTCTACTTCCTGAATGGTAAGGATACCTATGCAGCCCAAGGCAAAAAGTTCTTCTACGCCAACTGGAGCAAAGAGCAGGCCGAGCAGCTGATCGGAGAGATGAAGTTCATCAACCGAACCTTCAGCGGATTCATTAATGGAAAAATTATTGATTCTGCCATCATCGGAGTGATTTGCTTCATCGTCATCTCCATCATGGGAATGCCCTATAACGTACTGATCAGTGTCATCATCGGAGTGACCAACATCATTCCTTTTTTCGGACCCTTTATCGGTGCGATCCCATCCACCATCATCATCTTGCTGGAAAGTCCTATGCAGGCCATCTACTTCGTGATTTTTATCCTGATTCTGCAACAGCTGGACGGCAACGTGATCGGTCCCAAAATCCTGGGGGACTCAACAGGGATCCCAAGCTTCTGGGTCATTTTCGCGATTCTCTTTGGAGCGGGTCTCTTTGGTTTTGTTGGGATGCTGGTTGGGATTCCGATCTTTGCCATCATTTACCACTATATCGGCCGATGGACGAGGCATAAGCTGCGAAATCGAAATATGCCTACAGAGACGGCTTTCTACCGGGATATGAGCAATTACACCAGCGAACGTCTCCTGGGAAGTAAGAAAAAGAAACCCCTGAAATAAGGATTGAGGTGCAACATGAATGTACTGGAATTAAAGAAAAGCCTAAAGGAAGGGCGCCCCTCCGGATGGGAATCCATTCCCGATATGGAGCTTTATATGGATCAGATCCTCAGCCTCATGAAGCAGCAGCAGCTGGGGCTCGACGAGGATGGCAAGCTGACGGCTTCCATGGTGAACAATTATATCAAGAAGGGGATTCTGCCCAGGGCGAAAGGGAAAAAATACAAGAGAAGCCACGTAGCTTACCTGACTGCTATTTGTGTTTTCAAACAGATTCTATCCGTTTCGGAAACGGATGCCCTGCTCAAGGATCAGCTGGAAGATCAGGAAATAGAAGATTTTTATAAGAAATTCATTCTGGAAGTGGATAGCGCGTTTACGAAGGTTTCAGAATCTCTCCACGGGGATATGGATCGGGATGAGCTTTCAGATACGATTCTGAAGCTGGCGGTTTCCAGTTATGCTCAGAAGTTGGCTTGCCAGCAGTTGCTGAAGTTTGCAGCAGAATTGGATGAAGGAAACCCCTTATAAAATACATCGAAAAAAATATAAACAGATAAATAAATAAAGAATCCCGGATGTCGCTCTTGACAGCGACATCCGGGATTCTGTTAATTTTTGAGACTTTGGAGGGGCGCCGGTATTCGGCCTCCCCGCTGGATCATCTTTGCCGGAGACATGGGATTCAGTTTCATCACCGGACCATTGCCCAGAAGGCCTCCGAAGTCCAGTTCTTCTCCATCCTCCAGGCCGATGGCCGGGATGACCCGTACAGCCGTGGTCTTGGAATTGATCATGCCGATGGCTGCTTCGTCGGCGATGATTCCGGAAATGACGGCGGCCGGAGTATCCCCCGGTATGACGATCATATCCAGTCCTACGGAGCAAACGGCAGTCATGGCTTCCAGTTTTTCCATGGTCAGGACCCCGGCCCGGGCAGCAGCAATCATCCCGGCATCTTCGGTTACCGGTATAAATGCCCCTGACAGCCCGCCTACATTGGAGGTTGCCATGACGCCACCCTTTTTAACAGCATCATTGAGCATGGCCAAGGCAGCTGTAGTTCCATGGCCACCGCACATTTCAAGGCCAATTTCCTCCAGAATATGAGCTACCGAATCCCCAACAGCAGGAGTAGGTGCCAGGGATAGATCAATGATGCCGAAGGGAACGCCCAAACGGGAGGAAGCTTCTGCCCCCACCAGTTGGCCCATTCTAGTAATTTTAAAGGCTGTTTTTTTAATGACTTCGGCCACCTGATCCAGAGGGGCGTCTGCCGGCATTTTTGACAGAGCGGCCCGGACTACCCCCGGCCCGGAAACTCCCACGTTCAGGACGCAGTCCGCTTCCCCGGTGCCGTGGAAGGCACCAGCCATAAAGGGATTATCCTCCACGGCGTTGCAGAATACGACTAGCTTGGCAGCGCCGATGCACTGGTGATCCTTGGTGGCTTCAGCTGCCTGGATGACGATTTCTCCCATGAGCCGGACCGCATCCATATTGATGCCGGCCCTGGTTGAGCCGATGTTCACGGAAGAACAGACAAAGTCGGTTTCTGCCAGGGCTCTGGGGATGGACTCGATCAGTTCCTTGTCCCCCGGAGCGAAGCCTTTCTGAACCAATGCAGAATATCCCCCGATGAAATTAACGCCTACATCCTTGGCCACCCGGTCCAGGGTTTTCGCGTATTTGACCGGATCACCTCCGGAGACTCCCGCCAGAATGGAGATAGGGGTGACGGATATCCGCTTATTAACGATGGGAATGCCATATTGTTTTTCAATGTCTTCCCCGGTCTTGACCAGGTCTTTGGCATACCGGTGAATTTTCGAATAGACCTTTTCACAGGACCGGTCGATATCGCTGTCGCAGCAATCGATGAGGGAGATTCCCATAGTAATGGTCCGTATGTCCAGGTTTTCGTCTTGTATCATGGTGATGGTTTCCATGATATCGCTCATATTCAGCATGGGGGCCCTCCTTAAATTCGATGCATGGAATTGAAAATATCTTCATGCATGACATGAACGGTCATGGAAGGTACATTTTCTTCCAGACGCTTCCGAAGGCCTTCAATATCACAATTCATTTGGGTGATGTCGATCAGCATGACCATGCAGAAATATTCCTGCAGGACTGACTGGGTCACCTCGATGACATTGGCATTGGCTTCTGCACAGGTGGTGCTGACCTTAGCCAGGATGCCCACCATATCCTTACCGATGACGGTTACGACTGCTTTCATTTTCTATATCCTCCTTAATGGTGTATTGATTTTTTTCTAAGTTTGAATCTATAACGTATTCTATTTTAACACAAGGAACCGTCTCTGCAAAATATTTCTTATTCTTTTTCTGATGGCCGATCAGATTGGAAAAAGATTCCGAAGAAGAAGCGAAGATCATTCTCTCGGGCAGGTTTTCCAGACGGGGCCACCGATCTTCCAACTGTTTCACCAGGGATTCCCGGGCCAGTTCTCCTTCTACCAGCTGACGAAAGGCAGGATGATAGGTTTCTCCCATCAAGGTGGTTCCTTCTCCGGAATGAATGAGTTCTGAGCTTTTCAGGCCAATCCGGATGATATTGATACCAGCTTCTTCGATGATTTTTACCATCTCTTTCGTTCGATAGGCAGCTTCCTCCAGGGAAAGGGGTGCATATTCGCCGGATAGGGCCATCCTTTGCAGCTCCGTATCCGGCAGGACGATGGTGGGGTAAATCCGGGCGATGGAGGGCCTTAGAGAAACCAACTCTTTGGCAGAAAAAATGTCCTTTTCCAGGGTATCCCCGGGCAGGCCTACCATCAGCTGGATGCCCAGCTCAAAACCGTATTCGTGGAGCAGCCTGGCACTCTCATACACCTGGGCGGCATCGTGACCCCGATTGGCCAGGCGGAGGACCCTTTCATCAAAGGACTGAACCCCAAGTTCCACCGTATCCACTCCCCATTCTTTCAGATTGTCCAGAATAGCAGGATTGATATAGTCGGGCCGGGTGGAAAGGTGGATCTTCTGAACCCTTCCGGCTCTTTTGTATTCCTCGGCAATAGAAAGATAGGAGCTTTGCTCCTCCAGGGCAAGTCCGGTAAAGCTTCCTCCGTAAAAGGCGATTTCCACCATGGGCAGGGAACGGGACTCCAGGGTGGACAGGTATTGTTCCACGGTTTCCCGGACCAGCTCCGGCGGGGGAGGCTGGGTTCTGGCAGTAATCTTCCTCTGGTTACAGAAGACACAGTCATTTCTGCAGCCGGAATGGGGGATGAAAATCGGAATAATGGCGTGTACTTTCATATAGTTCCTCATAATCGGAAGCGGTGTTAAGATTGATGAACATCAGACCCTTGGGGTCGAATTGTCTCCAGATTTCTTCTTCGATCATCAGGGTTTCCTCTTCCCGGTAAAGGGCGGAAATTTTATTATTTCCCTCTTTCAGCTGGCGGCGAATCTCCGGAAGCAGTCTTTTGCTGTAAAAGCCGTTGAGAGGCTCCGGATAACCGTTTTTTCGGGCCAGGACTACTTTCGGGCCGGTGCCAGGATTAACTGTAAGGGAACCCTGAATCAGGGATTTCATATAAGCGATAAAGCCGGGATTGACGAAGGGCATGTCGCATCCGATAAAATAGACATAATCGTCCATTGCGGAGGTCAGACCGGAGTGGATTCCGCCCTTTGGCCCCCGGTCCCGGATCAAGTCCGGA
>JBLJBD010000138.1:0-3166 GCA_047637815.1 Anaerovoracaceae bacterium | reverse complement strand
CTTGTCTATGAGATAGGAAGCATCGATAAAATAACAAAGATACCATTGCCTGATTAAGCAGAAATATATACCGATAGGTTTCACAAAAAAAGCCCCGAAAATGGCTATTTTTCAAATGAAACCAGGATTTTGGGAGCCTCGCTGGGGGTGCTTGATAAAGAAACCACTATATCTTGTAGAAGTCGAAAAAAATATTGAAATTTGAACGTTTTTTGGGAGAAATATCAGGAAATTTGTCTGTTTAAGTCTTGACGAGGGGGAAAGAAAAGAATAGAATGATTCATAATACCATTAATTGTAAGAAAAAGGTGGAAAACCATGGGATATTATGTCATTGGCGGCATTGGCTTCCTGCTCTTTGTCTTGTATGACTGGAACCAGGCTGGACGGAATTTCACCTATCTGAAACCGCTGTTTGGTATCGGCTGCTTACTGATTGCTGCCGCTACTTTCGGACTATGGGTTTCGGAACCATTTGATCGATTTGATTTGCCGCTGTTGTTGCAGTCGGTATTCTGGATATTGGCATTCGTGAGTGGTGCTCTGCTCATTTACACCTTATTTTTCGCCGTTCCTTTCAAACAAGCCTACATCGAAGGGAGCCGGCAGGAAATCATGACGGAAGGGGTATATGCCCTGTGTCGTCATCCTGGAGTATGGTTTCTTTTCTTTCTGTATGTTTTCTCCGGCCTGGCCGGAGGCAGATTCAGCATCTTAATTGCCGGTGTCTTGTTCTCTTTCATGAACCTGGTTTATGTGTTTCTTCAAGACCGGCATTTTTTCCCAAAGATTTTTTCCGGCTATTCAGCCTATCAGCAGAGGACCGGTTTCCTTATTCCTACCAGAAACAGCATTAGGCAGTGCGTCCGATATTACCAGAAACAGCGTCAGAATTGAAGGGCAGGTGCAGGGGTTGAATTACGGTGACAAGATTCAGAAAAAACAATTCCGTGAAATCTGGGACGAGTATTGTAATTTTTTGGACCTCTCCATTGATGAATATATGACCATCCAGCGCCGTTTGATGCAGGAACAGATTCAACTTTGGTCTCCCAGCGGAATCGGCCGGAAATTTCTGGATCGTACTCCGGAATCCATTGAGGATTTCCGAAACGCCATGCCCTTGACTACCTATGAAGATTATGCCGACATTCTGCTTGGGAAAAAAGAAGATATGATGCCCATGCAGCCGGTTCTCTGGCTGCAGACCACCTGGGAAGGAGGGAAGCACCCTCTGAAAGTGGCTCCTTATACCCAAGGCATGCTGGATACCTTCCGGGGGAACTTGATGAGCGTATCGACTCTGTCTTCTGTTGACGAACATCAAAAGACAAAGCTCCGGAACGGGGACCGGGTTCTTTTCGGGCTGGCTCCGTTACCCTTCGTAACTGGGCTTTTCCCCTTGGTTTTTGAAGAGGAGATCGATTTTCGCTTTCTTCCCCCAGTCAAAGAAGCCAATAAAATGTCCTTCGGGGAAAGAAACCGGAAGGGCTTCTCGATGGGCATGGAAAAGGGGATTGACGTATTTTTCGGTCTCAGCAGCGTCATTCATTATATCACCGTAAACTTTGCCAATATGCTGAAAAGCGGATCCTCCCAGGGCAAGCTCTCCAAAGTAGCTAAGATGTCCCCTACTATGATTTTACGATTCCTTTGTGCCGGTTACCGAGCCAAGAAGGAAGGGAGAGATATTCTGCCCAAAGACCTGTTTCAACTAAAGGCCCTGGTCTGTGCCGGGACGGATACCGGATCCTACAAGGCATCTCTGAAAGAGGCCTGGGGAGTCAATCCACTGGAAATTTTTGCAGGGACAGAAGTTTCCATCGTCGGAACAGAAACCCAGTCCAGAAACGGCATGGTTTTCTTTCCGGACAATTGTTTTTATGAGTTTATTCCGGAGGAAGATATCCGCCAGGAGCAGGAAGACCCTTCCTTCCAGCCCAGAACATTCCTCATGGATGAACTGGTTGCCAATCACAACTATGAGCTGGCAGTGACCGTCTTCAAAGGCGGCGCCTTTGCCCGTTATCGGGTAGGGGATATGTTCCGCTGCATCAGTGCTGCAGGGGATAGTACCACCTCTCTGCCGTTACTTGTCTATATCGACCGGGTATCGGATGTCATCGATATCGCCGGTTTTACCAGAATCACTGAAAGATCCATTGAAGATGTGATCCGCTTGTCCGGCATCGCCATCCGTCACTGGATTGCCAAGAAAGAATACGACTCAGAGAGAAGGCCTTTCCTTCATCTCTATATTGAAATGGAACCGGAAAATCTCCACCTGATGGCAATAGGCAGACAGCTGATCAAGGAGCACCTGGAAGTCTATTTCAAGTACTTTGATGCGGATTATAACGATCTGAAGAAGATGCTGGGCATCGAACCTCTTCAGATTGATATCTTAAAATGTGGAACGGTAGAGGGATTCTATGAAGCCACGGGAAAATTCACCCGGCGGATGAATCCTTCTGAATTTGATCTCCATGATCTTTTAGAGTTCGATACCTACAGGGCAAGTGTCTCAGACAGGGAGGGCTTCCATGAATAGCGCGATTCCGTTTATCTGGGTCCCTATTTTAGCGGTAACTTGCTATGGTCTACTGATCATTGCACTGCTTTCTGCTGAAAAAAATAAGGTAATTCGCTCCTTCATCTACCTACTGTTCTGCTTCCTGGCATGGACTGGTGGGTCTATGTTGATGCGGCTCCAGATGTTCCCGGGGTACGAATTCTGGTACGAGGTTTCCATTCTAGCCCTTTTTGCAGCACCCTTCCTGGTGTACAACTTCCTCTATATGTTCATTGGAGCCCGGGGCAACTTTATTCGCAGCATACTTTTAGCAGCGACTATGGTTATGCTGGTTCTGACTCATTTTGAAATCTTCCTGAAAGTACCGGATCTGGTAACGCTACCAGGAGGAAAACAGGCCTTTATCTATGAAACTACCTGGATGATCGCCATTCCGACTTTAATCATTATCGTGATTCTTGCCACAGGAGTCATGATGGTCGTTACAAGCATTAAAAAACTGGAAGTCCCCATCAGCAGTTTGATGCCAATCTTTTTTGGATTACCGGTCTTAGTGGTAGGCAACGTTGCTTCCGTCATTCCTGGCAATTTATTTCCTTTCGATACTCTTTCCGGTATCATCAATGCGTCTCT
>JBLJBD010000137.1:0-2838 GCA_047637815.1 Anaerovoracaceae bacterium | reverse complement strand
CGAACAGAGGATGAACGGCAAAATCTGGCTTCAAAACATCGAAGACGGAGTCAGCTGCGCTATCAGCCTTCCCTGTTCCGATAATATCCGTTTCCAGGAGGATTGCCATGAATCACATGAATCATCATGATCAAACTATGCAGGAAAATACTTTAAAAGAAATGAAGGTCCTATATGTGGAGGATGATCAGACCACCGCAGAAGAGCTGAGCCAGTTTCTCAAGCGGCGGGTCGGGAAAGTGTATCTTGCCAGGGATGGTCAGCAGGGACTGGAACTCTTTGAAGAGAACAAGCCGGACATTATTATTGCGGACCTGTTCCTTCCTAAAATCGGCGGAATCGAAATGGTCAAGGCCATTCGTAGCAAAGGCTTTGAAACACCGGTAATCATTACTTCTGCCGTCAGCGATTCCAATGTGATTCTCAGTGCCGTCGATGCAGGTATCCTGAAGTACCTTCTGAAACCGATCCGTACCACCGAACTGCTGAAGGAGCTTGCTGAACTGGCCGAAAAATTATCCGAAACATCCTCCCGGTCATCCGATTATTTTTTCCCCAATAAAAAGGAATTGGAAAGCCGAATCAAAAAAGAATTTTCTGCTATGCTGAAAGCCTCCACCGGTAAAGGTCCTAAGGATGTAATCGTCTTCATCTCCCATGGTACCCTGGAAATCTGCTGCACCGAGGTGATGACTCCTTATGAAAAAACACTGCTTGACAATTTTCACAATTTTGCTATAATTGAGCAAAACAGGCGATTATACTATCAGATCATGGATAATCGGTTTTCCGAAATGATCCGGCAGATCCTGGAACGGGATGTGCACCTGACGGAAACAGAGATCAATCTAAAGCAGGATCGCAATAAATTAATATTCCGAATCGGTGTCTGATGCACCAGGCGTCTGCCAACTGACAACAGAGGGTTGGACGAAGCACCAGAACAAAGAGATTCATCTTCCTTGTTGGAAGGTTAAATTGAAAATGTCATTATTGTCAATTTAAACCCAGCACATTCATTTGTGTTGGGTTTTTATTATTTTTTAACACCCAGAAAGGAGAACACACATGACACAGCTCACTGAACTGACCAAGGCTGATACGATGAGACGGAATATCCTGTTTTACGGAGTCCTGATCATCGCCTTCGCCATCATCGGTTTCCTGGTACCGGATGATACCGCCGACTTCGGCATCATCTCTGCATTACCAGCCGCATTCCTAATCATTTTTATCTTTAAAACCAAGAGGATCATTGAAGCTCTAGCTCTAGCTACAATTTTAACCACCATCATGGGCTTTAAAGGGGATTTCTTCGGAATCTTCAATGAAATCGTCCTGGGGGTCGTTATGAGTGAAGACATGGCCTGGCTCTTCATCGTCTGCGGACTGATGGGCGGCATCGTGGCCGTAGTAGAAACCAGCGGCGGCGGTTATGCCTTCGGTAACTGGGTTACTACAAAAGCCAAGACCCAGAAATCCACCATGCTGTACACCGCATTATGCTCTCTGCTTCTGTCCATCGACGACTATCTGAGCGTACTGACCACCGGTTCAGCCATGACCCCCATCAACGACCGTTACAAGACCCCTCGGGAAATGACTGCCTACATCGTTGACTCCACAGCCGCTCCGGCCTGCGTCATCAACCCGATTTCCACCTGGGCTGTATTCATCGGCGGACTGATGGTCGCCAACGGCCTTGGAGAGCCGGGAACTCAGGTTCTGACCTACGTTAAAGTTCTTCCTTACAACTTCTACGCCATCGGCGCATTGTTAGTATTATTCCTGGTCATCATCGGCGTCATTCCCAAGTTCGGCCCCATGAAGAAAGCTTTCGAACGAGTCGAAGCCGGCGGACCGCTGGCCCCTCCGGGATCAGAAAGAATCGACATCCGTGCTGGTAAAGAGCAGGAAGTTCCTGAAAACCCCAGACTGCGAAATTTCTTTGTACCTATGATGGTACTGGTCGGTGCCACCATCGCCTTCGGATTTGACATGCAGATGGGCGTTGTTACCGCCATCGGCTTCAACTTCATCTGGTTCGTTCTCCAGGGCATGAGTCCCGAAACCTACGTGGACGAAGTGCTCCGTGGTCTGAAGAACATGCTGATGCCCCTGTTCATGATGGTTCTGGCTTTCAGCTTCGCTGATGGCTGTGAAAGAATCGGTTTCATGGATTACGTTGTAGATGTTGCTACCGAGCACATCACTCTTCAGTACCTGCCGATCACCATCTTCTTAGTATTTGCGCTTACTGAATTTATCATGGGTATCAACTGGGGCATGTACATCATCGCACTGCCGATGGTCGTTCCTGTAACCCTGGCTCTGGGCGGAGATCCCATCGTCATGGTCGGTGTCGTTGCTGCTGCCGGTGTCTGGGGAAGTCACTGCTGCTTCTACTCCGATGCTACCATCTTGGTTTCTGCTTCCACTGGATGCGACAACTTCCGTCATGCTATTACCCAGATCCCCTTTGGTTTCATTGCCGGCATCCTGGCCGCCATTGGATACCTGTTCATGGGCATTATCCTTTACTAATACCAACTTTATAAGCAGTTCTGATTGTTGGCTCAGATTCGACAAAAAGCAAACCCTGTACGCAAAGGGCGTACAGGGTTTTTTCATGTGCAAAACTGCCAATTGGCAGACCTGCTTATAAAGTTGGTTTTTTTAGGTCGCTTCCATAGTGGGCGGAAAATCCGGTTTGGGAATACTTCTGGAGCTTCCAACCGGGGACCCGGCATTCTTTGCAGGAATCAGAAACCCATTTATTGCGGAGCCACCGGGCTGCCCGGGAGCTGCTGGAATTGTAGACCCGGAAATGCTTGCCGC
>JBLJBD010000136.1:0-4072 GCA_047637815.1 Anaerovoracaceae bacterium | reverse complement strand
GATTTGGATCCGGCAGGAATGCAGCTACCCTTATAGAGCTTCATTCGAACGGTTCCGGTAACCACTTCCTGGGTCACGTCCACAAAAGCGGACAGGGCTTCTCTCAGGGGGGTGTACCAGAGGCCATCGTAAACCAGCTGGGCAAACTTCAGGGCTACTGTATTTTTGTAGTTCAGAGTATCCCGGTCTAAAACCAGCTTCTCCAGGGTGCTGTGGGCTTTGTAAAGAATGGTTCCGCCGGGAGTTTCATAAACCCCACGGGATTTCATTCCAACCAGACGATTTTCCACGATATCAATGGTGCCCACTCCGTGACGGCTGCCGTATTCGTTGAGCAGGTTCAGCAGTTCAACAGGGCCCATGGCTTTTCCGTCGACAGAAACGGGAACGCCTTTTTCGAATCCGATTTCCAGGTATTCGGCCTGATCCGGTGCCTGTTCAACGGGAACGCTGAGAACGTGGATGTCATCCAGATGCTCGTTCCAGGGATTTTCCAGGTTTCCGCCCTCGTGGCTGATGTGCCAGATGTTTTCATCCCGGCTATAGATTTTTTCGGCCGTCTGGGCAATGGGAATGTTGTGGGCTTTGGCATACTCAATCAGTTCCTCCCGGGAGGAAAGATCCCAGGTACGCCAGGGAGCGATGATTTTCAGGGAAGGATTGAGGGCCTTGATGGTGGTCTCGAACCGGACCTGATCGTTGCCCTTGCCGGTACAGCCGTGGGCGATAGTTGTGGCACCTTCTTTTTCGGCGATTTCCACCAACTTCTGGGCCATCAGGGGACGGGCCATGGAGGTGCCCAGCAGATAGTCGTTTTCATAAACGGCGCCGGCTTTCAGAGTAGGCCAGATGAAATCGGTGACGAATTCTTCCTGGATATCGATGATGTAGGATTTGGATGCACCGGTTGCGTAGGCTTTCTTTTCGATGGCATCATAGTCCTCTTTCTGGCCAGCGTTGAGGCAGACGGCAATGATCTCGCTGTCATACTTTTCCTTGAGCCAGGTCAGGATGATGGAGGTGTCCAGACCTCCGGAATAGGCTAATACGATTTTCTCTTTTGACATATTGAGTTCCTCCTTGGGGTATGAATTTTTATGCGTGCACTTGTATTGTTGAAGTGGTTGTTTAAAACAATCCCCTGAAAAGGGATTGGCATAGGAAGATTATACCTTCATCCTGGATGAATTGCAAGAGGAATATTCATAATTATGCATAATTACTCATAAATTTCCCTTCCAAGATTTTGATGGAAGAGAGGGAAAATATGGTATAATAGATTCATGGAAAATAATAAATGGCGCATGTTATGCGAAGAATGCAAAGAAATCAATATTATCAAAGAACCGGATATGGGCCAGTACACCTCCTTTAAAGCGGGAGGCCGGGCGGCTCTTCTTGTGATGCCGGAAAACCAGGAGGAACTTCGCCGGGTCCTGGAATATTTGTCGGGGGAAGAACTGCCCTTTATGATTCTGGGAAACGGCTCCAATCTGCTGGTGCGGGATGGAGGCTACGAGGGAGCCATGATCAAGCTGGGGGACGGATTCCGGAAAATAGAAACGAATCAGGAAACCGGACTTCTGACGGCGGGGGCCAATGTGTCTATGAGCCAGGTCGCCCGGGCGGCTATCGATGCAGGGCTGGCTGGATTTGAGCCCTTGAGCGGGATACCCGGAACCTTGGGGGGAGCTCTTTTTATGAACGCCGGAGCCTACGACGGAGAAATGTCTTTTGTGGTCCGGGAAGCCCTGGTCATGGACCGTAACGGGGGGGACCCCCGAATCGTGCCCAAAGAAGAAATGGCACTGGCCTACCGGAGAAGTGCTTTTCAGGAGTCGGGGGATGTCATCCTGCAGGTTACTCTGCAGCTGTCACCGGGAGATTCCAAAGAAATTGAAGAGAAGGTAATGGAATTTACCAGAAAAAGAAACGAGAAGCAGCCCATGAACTACCCCAGTTGCGGGAGCTTTTTTAAACGACCGGAAGGGTATTTTGCCGGGAAGCTGATCACCGATGCGGGCCTGAAGGGCCTGAAGCTGGGCGGTGCCCAAGTGTCTTCCCTTCATGCCGGATTCCTTATTAACACAGGGGACGCAACGGCGGAAGATGTCCTGCTTCTCATGAAAGTGGTTCAGCGTACCGTAGTGGACCGGTTCGGGGTCGAACTGGAGCCAGAGGTCCGAATCATTGGAAAGGAGTAGCCATGGAAGTCGTCATCGTCACCGGATTGTCGGGGGCAGGAAAATCCCAGGCCATCATCTGCCTGGAAGATCTGGGGTATTATTGCATCGACAATATGCCTCCTTCTCTGATGGGTAATTTCCTGCGACTGACCATGTCCGAAGGCAATAAAATTGAAAAAGCGGCATTCGTTGTCGACATCCGTGGGGGAGATTTTTTCTCTGATCTGAAAAAAAGCCTGGAGGAAATCAAGGTCTACGGCATCCAATATCAGATTCTATTTCTGGAAGCCTCGGATGAAGTGCTGATCCGAAGGTACAAGGAAACCCGGCGGGCCCATCCCCTGTCCAGAACCGGAGCAGCCAGGGAAGGGATGAAAAAAGAGCGGGCCATGCTTCAGGAAATCCGCTCCATCGCCGATTACGTCATCGACACCTCCAATATGAAACCAGCCCGGCTGCGGCAGGAGATTCAGAAGTTGTTTACCCAAGGGGGACAGAAGAACATCTTCACCCTGAACATCCAGTCCTTTGGATTCAAGAACGGAGTACCGGAAGAGGCGGATATGGTGTTTGATATGCGATTTATCCCCAATCCCTTTTATATCCCCAGCCTGAAGCATCTGACCGGCAACAACAAGAAGGTCCAGGAATACGTGATGAAGCAGCCGGAAAGCAAGATTTTCTTTGACACCATCTACAACCTGCTGACCAGCATCATTCCCTCCTACATAAAGGAAGGGAAATATTCCCTGAACATTGCCTTCGGGTGTACCGGAGGACAGCATCGATCGGTAACCATGGCCAACGAATTCGCCCAGGCCTTTGAAAAAGAAGGGCGAAGGATAACACTTGAGCACCGGGATTTATAATGATATAATGCGGTTGGAAGTTTCGTTTATAGGAGGAAGAAAACATGGAAAAATTAATTATCGCGGCAGCCATCTGCGGTGCCGAAGTAACCAAAGAGCATAACCCTGCCGTTCCCTATACCATCGAAGAAATCGTGCGGGAAGCCAAGTCTGCCTATGATGCAGGGGCTTCGGTAATCCATCTCCACGTCAGACACGACGACGGCACTCCGACCCAGGACAAAGCCCGGTTCCAGGAAGCGGTGGATGCCATATACGAAGTCTGTCCGGATGTCATCATCCAGCCTTCCACTGGTGGAGCTGTAGGCATGACCGATCTGGAAAGGCTCCAGTCCACAGAAATCACGCCGGCTCCCGAGTTTGCCACCCTGGACTGCGGAACCCTGAATTTCGGGGGAGATGAGATTTTCATCAACACGGACAACACCATCATGAACTTTGCTAAAATCATGAAGGAGCGGGGCATAAAGCCGGAACTGGAGGTCTTCGACAAAGGGATGATCGACATTGCCCTGAAGGTGGACCGAAAGGGGCTGCTGGTTCATCCTCTCCATTTTGACTTCGTTCTGGGCGTTCAGATGACTGCCACCCTGCGGGACCTGGTATTTATGGTTGGAAGCATTCCCCCGGGCTGCACCTGGACCGCAGCCGGTATCGGCAGAGCCGAGTTCGAAATCGCCGCTGCCACCATCATTATGGGTGGCCATGTGCGGGTTGGCTTCGAAGACAACCTGTATATTGAAAAGGGTGTTTTGGCTAAGAGCAACGGGGAGCTGGTGGAAAAGGTCGTTAAGCTGGCCAAGCTGCTGGGAAGAGAGATCGCTACCCCGGATGAGGCCAGAGAAATCCTCAGCATTCCTAAACGAACAATCAACAAGTAGCAAAGGGCCGTCGGAAATGCACCCAAGCAGATCTGCCGGCCTTCTTTTTACGGGAGAGAACCATGTCCTTTTCAACGGATACGAAAAATGAATTAGCCCGGCTGAATCCGGAAAAAAAGTGCTGCATGCTGGCAGA
>JBLJBD010000135.1:0-51474 GCA_047637815.1 Anaerovoracaceae bacterium | reverse complement strand
CCAACGGGGGCCCCAGCGGGGATCTCTATGTTGTGGTGACCGTAACGCCCCATAAAATGTTCAAGCGAAACGGCAGTGACCTGATTCTGGAAATGCCTATTTCCTTTACTCAGCTGGCTTTGGGGGATGATATCATCGTCCCTACCTTAAGCGAGAAGATCTCCTATAAGATTCCACCGGGAACCCAGCCTGACACCGTATTCCGAATCAAGGGAAAGGGTATCAAATCGGTTCGTACCGGCAAACCGGGAGACCTGTACATCAAAGTGGAGCTGGAAATCCCCACTAAACTGACCAATGAGCAGAAAAAGAAGATCAAAGAACTGGGAACCGTCCTGGGTCAGGAAAGCTATTCCAAGAAAAGCAAGTTTGCTGAAACCATGAAAGAGCTGTTCAAATGAAATATATTGAAGCGACGATTTATACCAGCATCTACGGCATCGAACCGGTAACGGAGCTGCTGGATTCCATGGATGTGACCGGCGTGGTCATTGAAAACCCGGAGGATATAGACCAGCTGATGGAGAAGAAAAACTCCTACGAATGGGATTATGTGGACCCGTCGGTACTGAGCCTTCGGGACCGGGAACCCAATGTCCGGTTTTACCTGGAAGATTCGAAGGAAGGGTATAAAAAACTGGAAGAGATCCGGATTCGGACCATGATGCTGAAGGGTCAGGAGTACGAAGGAAATTTCCCTGCCGGCCAGACCCTGGGCAGAATGTACCTGGAAGAAGTGGTGGTGGATGATGCCGACTGGAAGGACAACTGGAAGGAATACTTTAAAGTGGCAAGGATCACGGACCGGCTGGTCATCAAACCTTCCTGGGAAGAATATGAACCGGAAAACCCGGAGGATCTGATCATCGAAATCGATCCGGGGATGGCCTTTGGCACCGGTACCCATGCGACCACCTCCCTCTGCCTGAAACTGACGGAAAAATACCTGAAGCCGGGGGATGCGGTTCTGGATGTGGGCTGTGGTTCGGGGATTCTCTCCATTGCAGCAGCCTTGCTGGGGGCAGGCCGTGTGCTTGGGGTGGACATCGATCCGGTGGCGGTCCCCATAGCCCGGGAAAACGCAGCCCTCAATGGCCTTTCTGACCGGATTGAGATCCGGGAGGGAGATCTGACCAAGGGTTTGGATTTCCAGGGAGATCTGGTTCTTGGGAACCTGATGGCGGACCTTGTCATGATGCTCAGCGACGATGTGGCCGCCCATCTGAAGGAGGATGGCTTGTTTATTTCTTCCGGTATCCTGACGGAAAAGAAGGACCAGGTGGCAAAGCACATGGAATCCCGAGGGTTTGAAATCCTGGAAGTACTGGAGCAGGATGAGTGGTGTGCCATTGCCGCAAAATGGAATAAATAGATTGACCATAAAATTGACCATAAAGGAGAAGCTATGAGCAGATTCTTTGTAACTCCTGATGCAGTAGGAGATGCTGCAATCCGGATTACGGACCGGGAAGACCTGCACCATATGACAAAAGTCCTGCGGCTCAAGCCGGGGGATGAAATAGAAGTATCCGACGGAACCGCCTGGGAATACCGGGGGGTTCTTCGACTTGTCACAGCGGAAGAAGCAGTGGCGGACATTGTTGACAAACAGGCTTTCGCCCGGGAGCCTGCTATACAGATCACCCTGTTTCAGGGGATGCCCAAACAGGGAAAAATGGAGCTGATCATCCAAAAAGCGGTAGAACTGGGAGTGTCCCGGGTCGTTCCGGTGTTTACGGATCGCTCCGTCGTGACCGACAACGGGAAGATGGATAAAAAGATTCAAAGGTGGCAGAAGATTGCCGATGAAGCAGTGAAACAGTGCCGGAGAGGAAAGATCCCTGAAATTGGGGAAGATTTAACTTTTTCCCAGATGGCGGATCAATTGAAGGATTACGACAGCGTCCTTTTTCCCTACGAAAATGAAGAGGACCGATCCCTGAAGGCCGGTCTGCGAAGCCTGACGGAAAAACCGAAAAACCTTGCCATCATCATCGGTCCGGAGGGAGGCTTTTCCGACCGGGAAGCAGCCCTGCTGAAGGAGAAGGGAGCCCTCTGTGTCACATTGGGCAAGACCATCCTGAGAACGGAAACCGCCGGCTTGGCCGCCATCGCCATGGTCCTCTACGAACTGGAAATGAACTAACCAACCACCAACTTTAAGAACAGCTCTGCCAATTGGCGGGTTTTCAACGCAAAAAAAGACCCTGTAAATCCTTGTAAGAATTGGGATTACAGGGTCTTGTTGGCTTTGCCCTTTGCCGGAAACCCGCCAATTGGCAGACCTGCTTATAAGATAGACAGGGGGACGAACAAGGTGGTGATCATATAGGCAAAGGCTGCCACCAGGGAAGTAAAGGCGATGATCTTAGGCTTCATCCGGGATTCCCCCTCCAGGAAAGCCATGGAGGTGATCCAGGAGATCACCAGGGCTACCAGCAGGATGATGGTCATCTGATTGATCAGACCGCCGTATCCCCGGAAAAACCAGGCCAGAGCCGCTACCACCGCTGCGCAGATAAAATATTTAAGGGCGCTTCCCCGTTTGAAAATTACCGGCAGCAGGAAGGTGGCCCAAATGATGCCGATGATCAGGCATTTAATCAGCAGAAGGGTCCAATCATTCATGGCTTAGTTCCTTTCCTTTTTGGCTCAATTCCTTTCCGGCTTTCGCTTCACTGCCGAAGAATACCTGATACCACAGGATAAAGGTATAGACAGCCCAGATTCTTCTCGAATGATTGAAGCGGCCTGCCCGATGCTCTTCCAGCAGGGTCAGGATCTTTCCGGTTTCAAAGAATTCCCGGCCGACGGGCCCGGTAAAAGCTTCCTTAATGGCATCATAGTAGAGGTCCTCCTTCAGCCATTCGGGCAGGGGCAGGGGGAAGGCCATTTTCTTTCGGTTGGCGCTGATTTCATTCATCCGGCTCCGGGCAGCCTGCCGGAGAGCCAGCTTGGTGTTTTCCTTGCTGACCTTGTATTTGGTTGGGATATGCCGGGCCAGGGCAAAAATTTCCTTGTCCAGGAAGGGGACCCGAAGCTCCAGGGAGTGGGCCATGGACATCTTGTCTGCCTTCAGCAGGATTTCCTGAACCATCCAGACGTGCATATCCATGTACTGCATCTTGGTGATGTCATCCAGATTCTTTACCTTGTCGTAAAAGGGCTTGGTATAAGTCTGGGGCCGGTGGGAGACATAGCTGCCCTTCAGGTAGGATTCCCGCTCCCCATAGGGGAAGATGTTGGAGTTTCCGATGTATCGCTCTTCAATGGGAAGGCTGCCCCGGATTAAAAAGTTCTTGCCCTTGAACCGTGGAAGGATTTTAGCAATGCCGGCCAGACCCTTTCGCAGGGGCAGGGGCAGCTTCTGGTAAGATGCCAGGTCCAGAGGTTCCTTATAGACGTTGTAGCCTCCGAACATCTCATCGGCTCCTTCTCCGGAGAGGACTACCTTCAGGTCCTCTGCAGCCCGCTGGGAAACGAAGAAGAGGAGATTGGCGCTGGGATTGGCCAAGGGCTCATCCAGATGGTACTGGACCAGGGAGGCGTTGTTCAGGTATTCCTCATCGGAGACGATTTTCAGGTAATTTTCCACCCCAAGCTCGTCCGAGACCATCTTGGCTCCTTCGTCTTCGCTGTATCGCTTATCATCAAAACCAATGGTATAGGTCCGCAGCTTCTGGACCCGGGACAGTTCGCTGGCTACGTAGCTGGAATCCACTCCGCTGGAAAGGAAACATCCGACTTCCACGTCGCTGACCTTATGGGCGTGGACGCTGTCTTCAAAAGTCTTCTTGATTTCTTCCACATAATATTCCATGGTTTTATCCGGATCCATGTCAAAGGTGACCTCGAAATATTTCTCGATTTTCAGCTCGCCCTGCTGGTATTCCAGATAATGCCCCGGTTTTAATTTCCAGACATTTTTAAAGAAGGTGTCATATCCGGGAACGCAGCCAAAGGTCATGTAATCGGGCAGTTTGTCCCGGTTGAATTCCTTGACGAAATCGGGATGGGGGAGAAAGCCTTTAATCTCTGAGCCATAAAAGAAACGGCCGTTCATGGTGGCATAATAAAAGGGCTTGATTCCGAAAAAGTCTCTGGCCCCGAACAATTTCTGCTCTTTTTTATCCCAGATGACGAAGGCGAACATGCCCCGGAGTTTATTGAGGATTCCGGCACCGTATTCTTCATATCCGTGCAGGATGGTTTCTGTATCCCCATGGGTACGGAAAATGTGACCCTTCTGAATCAGGTCTTCCCGCAATTCCTGGTAGTTATAGATTTCCCCGTTGAAAGTGATGACCTTGGTTCCGTCCTCGTTGCTCATGGGCTGGACACTGCCCTCCAGGTCGATGATGCTCAGCCGGGCAAAGCCCATGGCTATTCCATCATCCACATAGCTGTTCTGGGAATCGGGACCCCGATGACGGATGGCATCGATCATAGAATCTATTAAAGTGGCGGAATCCATTCCTCCGCCGGTAAAACCAACAAAACCGCACATATATTGTAACCTCCAAGATGTATTTTTTTCATACAAACCCATTTTACACTTATTTAGTGGCTAAGGAAAGGGTAAATATGATATCATAGTAAAAAAGAGAAGGAGGTCGAATGCAGTGGGATTTGAATTAACACCGGCGATCCTGTGGATTGCCATAGCTGTAGTTTTCGGGATCATCGAGGTAGCTACCCTGGGGATCCTGACCATCTGGTTTGCCCTGGGTGCCCTGGCGGCAGCCGTTGCTGCCATTCTGGGAGCAGGAGTCCCTCTGCAGATTATCCTGTTCTTTGTGATTTCCGTTGCTCTTTTGTATTTCACCAGGCCTCTGGCTGAGAAATATCTGAAGATCGGGAAGCATAAAACCAACGTAGAATCCCTGGTGGGACAGCGGGCAGTGATCCTGGAGGGTTTCGGCCCGGGACAGGCCGGTCGTGCCCGGGTGCGGGGCCAGGAGTGGGCCTGCGAAGCCGCTGACCGGAAGGAAGGATTTGCCGAGGGAGAAGAAGCCGTTATCGTTCGGATCGAAGGAGTGCGACTGCTGCTTCAGAGAGAGGAAGGTTAATATGTCATTTATATTATCAAGTTTGCCGGTATTACTGATCGTTGTCTTGATTGTGTCATTGATCGCCACTAATATCCGGATCGTTCCTCAGGCCCATGCCTATGTCCTCGAAAGACTTGGTGCCTACCATGAAACCTGGAATGTAGGACTCCATTTTAAAATCCCTGTCATTGACAAGATTTCAAGAAAAGTGAGCCTGAAAGAGCATGTAATGGATTTTCCGCCTCAACCGGTCATCACCCGGGATAACGTTACCATGGAAATCGATACGGTCATCTATTATCAAATTACAGATCCGAAGCTTTATGCCTACGGCGTGGAAATGCCCCTGGCAGCCATAGAAAATCTTTCTGCTACCACCCTTCGTAACATCATCGGAGATCTGGAGCTGGACAGCACCCTCACCGGCAGGGAAATCATTAATACTAAGATTCGGATCGTTCTGGACGAGGCCACCGATCCCTGGGGCATCAAGATCAATCGGGTCGAGGTTAAAAATATTCTGCCGCCCAAAGACATACAAGTTGCCATGGAAAAGCAGATGCGGGCAGAACGGGAACGGCGGGAAGCTATCATCCGGGCGGAGGGAGAAAAACGATCAGCGATTCTGGTGGCAGAAGGACAAAAGGAAGCGGTCATTCTGGAAGCAGAAGGACAAAAGCAGAGTGCTATCCGTCATGCGGAAGGCCAGTCGGAAGCGATTCGTCTGGTCCAGCAGGCCACCGCGGATGGTATCCGGATGCTGAACGAATCGGATCCTACGCAGAAGATCCTTGCGCTGAAGAGTCTGGATGCCTTTGTGAAAGCAGCGGACGGTAAAGCCACAAAAATTATCATTCCATCGGAAATTCAGGGATTGGCCGGTCTGGCCACGGGAATTTCAGAAGTATTAAAGAATCAACAGGAGTAATAGACGCTTATGAAAATCGCCTTTCATACCCTGGGCTGCAAGGTCAATCAATATGAGACCGAAGCCCTGAAAGAACAATTTTCTGCCCGGGGATACCAGGTGGTGGACGAAAAAGAATATGCGGATGTTTACGTCATCAACACTTGTACGGTTACCAGCCTGGCCGATCGGAAGTCCCGTCAGTACATCCGGCGGATGAAAAAAGTCAATCCGGAGGGATTGATTGCCGTCACCGGCTGCTACGCCCAGATCAGTCCGGAGGAGGTGGCCTCCATTCCGGAAGTGGATCTGGTGGCCGGCACCAATGAAAAAGGCAATCTGGTCCGTTATGTGGAAGAAAAACTGGGCAGCCGGGGAGGCTCGGCGGTCCACGTGCTGGATTATGATCAGCTGACGGAATATGAAGAGACTGGTGTGATCACCTCCATGGACAGCAAGACCCGGGCCTTTATCAAAATCCAGGAAGGGTGCAACCGATTCTGCTCCTACTGCATCATTCCCTATGCCCGTGGCCCGGTCCGCAGCCGGGGATTGGAAGAAATTCTGGAAGAAGCAAAAAATCTCATCGAAAAAGGATTTAAGGAACTGGTTCTCACCGGAATCAACACGGCTCTCTATGGAATGGAAAAAGAGGAGACTTCCGGTGTTGAACTGATTGTTCGACGGCTGAATGAACTGCCCGGGGATTTTAGGATCCGCCTCAGCTCCCTGGAGCCGACGGTGGTCAACAAAGAATATGTCCGGCGTTTGTTTGCCTACGACAAGCTTTGCCATCATCTCCATTTATCGGCCCAGAGCGGAAGCAACCGGATTCTTTCCGCCATGAACCGAAATTACACCAGGGAAGAATACCTGGACATCGTCCGGATGCTCCGGGAATTCGATCCCCATTACGGCATATCCACGGATATCATTGCCGGATTCCCCGGAGAGACAGAAGCGGACTTTGCAGACAGCCTGGACTTGATTGAAAAAGCCGGATTCTGCCGGGTTCATGCCTTTGGCTATTCCAGAAGGCAGGGCACCAAGGCCTGGGAAATGGATGGACAAGTGGCATCCGAGGTAAAAAATCAGCGGACCAGCCGCCTCATCGAGGAAGGGAATCGGGCTGCTCAGGAATTCTTCCTTGGAATGGCCGGTGAAGAACGAGTCGTCCTGACGGAAGAAAGGGACGGTTCCTGCCTGGCAGGCTATACCGATAACTATGTGAAAGCATACATCGAGGGGGTGGGGGAAGACCAGCTCAATAAATTCCTCCGGGTCCGGGTGATTACTCCCTATAAAGACGGGGTAAAATGTTCTTTAATATCGTAAAGGGGGGATTCGGGATGAGAAAGTTGCTGGCAGGCTATGCCATCATCGCCGCCGTTTTGCTGGGAGGAGCCGGATTGATCTTTGCCGGCTACAGCTGGGCGGAAAGCTCCGGTGTCCAGCAAGGTGAGGGCTGTTTCGGGGGAAGCTGTTCGCTGAAGGAATTGAATAAGATAAGAGGAGAATAAACTATGTCAAAATGTATATTCTGCATGATCGCCAACAAAGAAATTCCGTCCGACATCGTGTACGAAGATGATCAGATTCTGGCGTTCCGGGATCTGGAACCCCAGGCACCGGTTCACGTGCTGATCGTTCCGAAAAAACATATCGCCTGCCTGGATAACATGGTCCAGGAAGACCAGGCCCTCTTGGGTTACCTGATGTATAAGGTTCCCGATATTGCCAAGGAACTGGGACTGGTCAACGGTTACCGGCTGGTCAACAACTGCGGGGAAGACGGCATGCAGACCGTTCATCACCTCCATTTCCACCTGCTTGGAAAGAGAAAAATGACCTGGCCTCCAGGCTGATACCATAAGGAATCAAATAAATTGAAGGAATCCTTAAATATTCCTTGATTCCACCTGAAATAAATAGTATAATACCACTGTTGTAGGTTGAGCCGTTTTGAAAGCATCTAAGTGATTTCCAGATAAGGCAGGAGGTGAATTGGATACATGGCACAAGTAGTGGTAAGAGAAAACGAAAGCTTGGAAAGCGCGTTGAAGAGATTCAAGCGTTCTTGTGCGAGAGATGGCGTAATGTCAGAGCTCCGAAAAAGAGAACACTATGAAAAACCCAGCGTGAAGCGAAAGAAAAAGTCAGAAGCCGCAAGAAAAAAGGCGAAAAAGTTCTAAATTAGATACCAGTTGAAATTGAGGTGTTTTAATTGACCTTAAAAGAAAAATTATCAGAGGATTTCAAGGAAGCCATGAAGGCCAGAGATGAAATTCGCAAGACCACCGTTAATCTGATTCGGGCCGCAGTCAAACAGGTTGAGGTCGATACCAGAACAGAATTGGATGAAGAGGCGGTTTTGGGTGTAATTGCCAAACAGGTAAAGATGAGAAAAGATGCCCTACCTGATTTTGAAAAAGCAGGCAGGACGGACCTTCTGGAAACTTACAACAAAGAAATCGATATATTGATGGCCTACCTGCCGGAGCAGATGACCATAGAAGAAATCCAGAAAATCGTCAGAGAAGTCATGGCGGAACTGGAGATCGAAGGCGGAAAGCAGAACATGGGCAAGCTCATGGGAGCCGTGATGCCAAAGGTTAAAGGCAAAGCAGACGGCGGCGATGTCCGCAAGGCGATCGAAGGTCTTTTGTAGACCAAATAAATCAACGAATCAAAGAGAGGGAAATCCCTCTCTTTTGTTGTAATATGCGGGAAATCAGGATATAATGAGTCTAGACCTTTATCATTATATTCAGGAGGGAAATTTGGAAGAAATCAGAATCATTATCGACGAGGATATTGACCGGGGAGAGATTTTCGGGACCCTGGACGCATACCTGAAAATCATCAGCGATGCCTTGAAAGTAACCATCACCCAGCGGGACAATGAACTGATCGTCCGGGGAGAAAACACAGAAAAAGCCCACCGGGTCTTTCAGGAGCTGATGGGGATCATCCGGACAGAAAACCGGCTGGATACCCAGAAAGTAAATTATGTCATCGATCTGGTCAACCAGGGACTGTCATACAAGGAAAGCAATTTCAGCAGGGATACCATCTGCTTTACCCATAAAGGAAAGCCTCTGAAGCCAAAGACAATTGGTCAGAAGGAGTATGTCAACAGCATCCGGAGCAAGGATATCGTTTTCGGCATTGGCCCGGCGGGTACGGGAAAGACCTATCTGGCGGTGGCGATGGCAGTCAATGCCTTCAAGAACAAGGAAGTTCAGAAGATCATCCTGGCCCGGCCGGCGGTGGAAGCAGGAGAACGACTGGGTTTTCTCCCGGGAGACCTGCAGGAAAAAGTGGACCCCTACCTCCGTCCGATTTATGATGCCTTGTATGATATTCTGGGCAGGGAAACCGCCATGAGGCTCAAGGAAAAGGAAGTCATCGAAATTGTCCCCCTGGCCTATATGAGGGGAAGGACCCTGGACAATGCCTTCATTATCCTGGATGAGGCACAAAATACCACCCGGGAGCAGATGAAAATGTTTCTGACTCGATTGGGATTCGGTTCTAAGGCAGTAGTCAACGGGGACATCACCCAGATCGACCTGCCCCGGGGAAAGAAATCCGGGCTGATCGAAGCCATCAAGGTTTTAAAAAATGTTCCGGATATTGATTTCTGCTTCCTGACCGAAGTGGATGTGGTCCGACACGAATTGGTCCGTAAGATCATCGTCGCCTATGACCGTTATTATCAGGATTATCCTGAGTTGGAAGAAGAATAAAGAGGAGTCATTATGAATATACTGTTCAGTGAAGAGATCATGCCCGGTCAGTCCATCATCGACCGAATCCGGGAAGCAGCCAGTCTGGCGGTGAAATCCCAGGGCCTGGATCCTGAAAGGATCGAGGTCAGTGTCACCTTTGTCGGACCGGAGGAGATCCGGGAGCTGAATCAGCAGTTCCGGGAAGTGGACAGCGTAACGGATGTCCTGTCCTTTCCCCAATATGAGTCTCTGGAAGTGATGCCCCAAAAAGGAATCCTTTGCCTGGGAGATGTGGTGATCTGTTCCGAACAGGCCCTGCTTCAGGCTGATGAGTTCGGCCATTCCCCGGAGCGGGAACTGGTGTATCTTTTTGTCCACAGTATTTTCCATCTGATGGGCTATGACCATCTGGTGGAAGAAGATAAGAAAGCCATGAGGGAGCAGGAAGAAAAGATCATGACCCTGATGGGCATAGAAAGGTAGGTTTGCCATGGATCCGAAAGAATTATACCGAAAAGCCGTCGAAGCCATGCCCAAAGCATATGCACCCTTTTCAAACTTTACCGTTGGGGCAGCCCTGCTGACCCGGGATGGCAGGATAATTACCGGCGTCAATGTGGAAAACTCCTCCCTGGGGGCTACCATCTGCGCCGAACGTACGGCCTTTGTGAAGGCTATTTCGGAAGGAGAACGGGACTTTGAAGCCATTGCGGTATGCTGCAACGACGGTACTGCCTGGCCCTGCGGGATCTGCCGCCAGTTCATGCTGGAATTCGGAGAGGATCTTACCGTAATCGCCGGTCCCGATGAAGAAAATCTGACGGTAACGACCTTGAAGGAACTGCTTCCTCATGGATTCCGTCTGGAGAAAGGAAATTTATGAAATCAGGTTTTGTAGGGATTATCGGCAGGCCCAACGTGGGTAAATCCACCCTCCTCAATGCCGTTTTAGGCGAGAAGATCGCCATTACCACCGACAAGCCCCAGACGACCCGGAACAGCATTCGGGGAATCTACACCCGCTTCGCCGAGACAAAGGAGGAAGAGGATGTGCAGATGATCTTCATCGACACCCCCGGAATCCACAAGCCGAAAAACAAGCTGGGAGAAGCCATGACAGCCATGGCGGTCAATACCTTCCGGGAAGTGGAAGTGGTTCTGTTTCTGGTGGATGACGAGCTGGACGCCGGCCCGGGAGACCGTTACATCCTGGAGATGCTCCGGGAAGTGGATACGCCCAAGTTTCTGATCATCAACAAGATGGACAAGCTGGAGCCGGATAAGTTCAAGCGGATTTATGAACAGTATGAAGCCACCGGTGTCTTTCAGCAGATTTTCGGTACCGCTGCGATCTCCGGTCAGAACGTGGACCGGATCCTCCGCTCGATTACGGAAATCCTGAAAGAAGGACCCCAGTACTTCCCTGAAGATATGGTGACGGACCACCCGGAACGGTTCATCGTCAGTGAAATCATCCGGGAAAAAACCCTGATGTACCTGAGTGAAGAAGTTCCCCACGGCATCGCCATTGAAATTGAAAGCTACAAGGAAGAAAAGAATCTGACCCGAATCGGTGCGGTTATTCATTGTGAGAAAAAATCCCACAAAGGCATCATTATCGGAAAAGACGGTAAGAAACTGAAGGGAATCGGCAAGGCGGCCCGGGAAGAAATCGAAGGTCTGCTGGGTACCAAAGTCTTTCTGGAGCTTTGGGTAAAGGTTCGGGAAAACTGGCGGGACAGCGATTTTGCCCTTTCCAACTTTGGTTATAAGGAATAGTTATGGTAACGGATACGGAAGGGATCATCCTCAGGCAGACGAAGACCGTCAATGGACGAAAAATGATTCTTCTCTTTTCAGCAAAGTACGGGAAAATCAGTGCCGGTACCAGCATCGGAGAGAAAAGCCGGAGCAAGGCTGCCCTGGCCCTTCGCCCTTTCAGCTATGGCCGGTATGAGCTTTACCGGAGCAAGGATCTGTACAGCATCAACGGAGCGGAGGTAATACGGAGTCATTACCGGATTGGTGAAGACCTGGACAAGTATCTGGCTGCTTCCTATGTGATGGAATTTACCGAGAAGGTGGCAGCCGAAAATCTGAGGAATCCTCAGTTATTTCAGCTTCTTTTGGATTTTCTGGACATGATGGAAAGCCGGAATAAAAAACTCCGGACCCTGGTACTGGGGTATCAGGTCAAGGCCCTTCAGATCCTGGGATCTGGTCCTCAGCTGGAAAACTGCGTCCTCTGCGGCTGCAACGGAATCCATCCTGGTTTCAGCATCCGGGACGGAGGAGTGATCTGCAGGGACTGTATAAAAAAACTGGGTCCGGAACCCATGGATCCGTTGATTTGTGAGCCGGATTTTGATATAGTAGGTATATTAAAGTATTTTCTGGAACATCCTTTGAAAAGTCTGGAAACCATTGCTTTGGCCGATCCGGTGGAAGCAGGCATCCAGAGACTTCTCAGACAGTACATCGGGTATCATCTGGATATCCGTGATTTAAAGAGTGAAGGTCTTATGATCGACGGATAAGGAGGGTCGAAAATGGAAATTACATTAGAAAAAATCGAACTGGTCAAGGACAGAACCGGAGTCAGCTACAAAGAGGCAAAGGAAGCATTGGAAGCCGCTGAAGGCAGCGTGGTGGATGCCATTATCGCCATCGAGGAAACCATCGATGAAAAATCCAAGGGAAAATTCAGCGAACAGGCTTCCGGCGTGGTATCGGCCATTAAAGAAGCAGTTAAAAAAGGCAACGTTTCCAAGATCATTGTCAAGAAGGATGATGAAGTTGTTCTGAACCTTCCCCTGAATGTTGGAATCGTTGGCACGATCCTGGCTCCCTGGGCCATGATTGCCGGTGTTCTTACGGCTTTTGGAACCAAGTGCGACATCGAACTGATCCGGGAAGACGGATCCATCTATGACATCAGCGAAATGGCCAATGAAACCCTGGGAGATATCGTCGAAAAAGGCACCATCATTGCCGATGAGGTCAAGGAAAAAAGCGCCGATGTCTATCACAATGTGAAGGAAAAGGCATCGGATGCCCTGAACAAGGTAAAAAAAGAAGCCGACGATGTGGACCTGGACTTCAACATGGACGATGTTTTCACCGATGAAGGGGAACCGATCAAGGAAGAAAGCGAAGAAGAAAAATAAAAAAAGACTAATAAGTGCATACTGGAAATGGAAGGTAATATGAGCAGAGATATTTCAATGGAAAAAGTCGTAGCCCTTGCCAAAAACAGGGGCTTTGTTTATCCCGGTTCCGATATTTACGGGGGACTGGCCAACACTTGGGACTACGGTCCGGTGGGGGTAGAACTGAAAAATAACGTCAAAAAAGCCTGGTGGCGAAAATTTGTTCAGGAGTCCAAATACAACGTGGGTCTGGACGCCGCCATCCTGATGAATCCGAAAGCCTGGGTGGCTTCCGGTCATGTGGGTGGTTTCGCGGATCCCCTGATCGATTGTAAAAGCTGTAAAGCTCGTTTCCGGGCGGATAAGCTGATTGAGGATTATCTGGCTGATCAGAAGATCACCGATGTAACCGTGGACGGTTGGTCCAACGAAAAGATGGAAGAATTCCTGAAGGAAAAGGAAATCCCCTGCCCCGAATGCGGAAAGAAGGATTTCACCGGTATCCGTCAGTTCAACCTGATGTTCAAGACCTTTCAGGGGGTAACGGAGGATTCCAAAGCGGAAATCTATTTAAGACCGGAAACAGCCCAGGGCATCTTTGTTAATTTCAAGAATGTCCAGCGGACCTCCCGAAAGAAAATCCCCTTTGGGATTGCTCAGGTCGGAAAATCCTTCCGAAACGAGATTACTCCGGGCAATTTCACCTTCCGAACCAGAGAGTTCGAACAGATGGAGCTGGAATTTTTCTGCAAACCGGGAACGGACCTGGAATGGTTCTCTTACTGGAAGGATTACTGCGTCAAGTGGCTGAAGGATCTGAATATGAAAGAGGAGCATATCCGGCTCCGGGATCATGAAGCAGAAGAGCTTTCCCATTACAGCAACGCCACCACGGACATTGAGTTCCTGTTCCCCTTTGGCTGGGGAGAGTTGTGGGGCATCGCAGACCGTACCGATTTCGATTTGAAGCAGCACATTGAGCATTCCGGACAGGAGATGAACTACATCGATCCGGAGACCAATGAAAAATATGTTCCGTATTGTATCGAACCGTCCTTAGGGGCTGACAGGGTCACTTTGGCATTCCTGGTGGATGCTTATGATGAAGAAGTGCTCCGGTCGGAGGATGGCAAGGAAGATGTACGGACCGTGCTGCGGTTCCACCCGGCTCTGGCACCCTTTAAAGCTGCCGTGTTGCCGTTGGCTAAAAAATTAGCCCCCATCGCCGAACCGATTCATGAAGAATTATCCAAATATTTCATGGTTGATTACGATGAATCCGGATCCATTGGCAAAAGATACAGAAGGGAAGATGAAATTGGGACCCCGTTTTGCATCTGTGTCGACTTTGACACGGAAACAGACGGCTGCGTCACCATACGGGACAGAGATACGATGGAACAGATTCGAATTCCAATCGAAGAAGTCAGGGGATACATCGAAGAAAGACTGATTTTTTAAATGGAATAAGGAGAAAAAGTAATGAAGAAATTTGTTTATTCTTTTAATGAAGGTTCCAAGGACATGAAAAGTCTTCTGGGCGGTAAAGGAGCCAATCTGGCCGAAATGACCAAGATCGGGCTGCCGGTCCCCTTCGGATTTACCGTTACGACAGAAGCCTGCAACGAGTATTATACCAAGAACCGAACCATATCGGAGGAGATCATGGATGAAATCTATGTGAAACTGGCCGATTTGGAAAAGGTCACTGGAAAAACCTTCGGCGATCCATCCAATCCCCTGTTGGTTTCCGTCCGATCCGGCGCTGTATTTTCCATGCCGGGCATGATGGATACCATCCTGAATCTGGGGCTCAACGATGAGACCGTGATCGGTATGGTCCGATTAACAGAGAATGAACGATTTGCCTATGACAGTTACAGGCGTTTCATCCAGATGTACGGTGACGTGGTTCTGGATGTACACAAGAGCAAATTTGACGGAATCTTCGAAGCTAAGAAGCATGAAAAGAACGTCGAATTCGATGTGGAACTTCAGGCAGAAGACCTGAAGGAAATCATCGTCTCCTACAAAGAATTAGTTCTGAAAGAAACGGGAATCCCTTTCCCTCTGGATCCCAGGGAACAGCTGGTCGGCGCCATCAAAGCCGTATTCCGGTCCTGGAACAATGAGCGGGCGATCCTTTATCGTCAGATCAACAACATTCCCTCCAACCTGGGTACCGCGGTCAATGTACAGTCCATGGTATTCGGAAACATGGGGGATACTTCCGGAACCGGTGTTGCCTTTACTCGCAGCCCGGTTAACGGAGAGGATCATATTTTCGGAGAATTCCTGGTCAATGCCCAGGGCGAAGATGTGGTGGCCGGCATCCGAACTCCTCTGCCCATCGATCAAATGGCGGAAACCTTTCCGGAGGTCTACAAAGAGTTCAGCCGGATCTCCGAACTCCTGGAAAAACATTATACGGATATGCAGGATATGGAGTTTACCGTGGAGCGCAACAAGCTTTTTATGCTTCAGACCCGAACCGGCAAACGAACCGCCGCTGCTGCCGTTAAAATCGCAGTTGACATGGAAAAGGAAGGCCTTATTGATAAGAGAACTGCCGTTACCCGGCTGGACCCTGCTCAAATTGATCAGCTTCTTCACCCCATGTTCGATCAGAATGAAATTAAAAAAGCCGTTGCTCTGGCAAAGGGCCTTCCCGCTTCTCCCGGTGCGGCTACCGGCAGGATTTATTTCCATGCAACAGATGCGGCCGAAGCTGTAAAATCCGGAGAAAAGGTTATACTGGTCCGCCAGGAAACATCCCCGGAGGATCTGGGGGGCATGGTAGCAGCGGAAGGCATACTGACAGCCCGTGGAGGTATGACCTCCCATGCGGCAGTTGTGGCCCGAGGCATGGGCAAATGCTGTGTGGCAGGCTGTTCCGACATCAAAGTCGACGATCAGAATAACCTGATGACCGTGAAGGGCATGACTTTTAAAGAAGGGGATTTCCTATCCCTGGATGGATCTACTGGAACGGTTTATCAAGGCAAGGTGGATACGGTTGCTCCTGAATTATCCGGAGATTTTGCCACCATCATGAAATGGGCCGATGAGATCCGTACCATGAAGGTACGGACCAATGCGGATAATCCGAGGGATGCGGCTCAGGCAGTAGAGTTTGGGGCAGAAGGCATTGGCCTTTGCCGTACAGAGCACATGTTCTTTGAAGAAGAACGAATTCCGGCCGTCCGTCGGATGATCGTTGCCGATACGGAAGAAGAACGGAGAGAAGCACTGAAATTCCTGCTTCCTTATCAAAAGGGCGATTTTAAGGGAATTTTCGAGGTGATGGGTGAGCGGCCGGTGACGATTCGTCTGCTGGATCCTCCCTTACATGAATTCCTTCCCCAAACGGAGGAAGAAATCCATCTCTTAGCGGAACAAATCAATATCCCCTATGAAAAACTGGAAAAAGCCGTTCGGGAACTTCATGAATTCAATCCCATGCTGGGACACCGGGGCTGCCGGCTGGTCATCACCTATCCGGAGATTGCCGAAATGCAGGCAGAAGCCATTATCATGGCCGCCATTGAACTGAAAAAAGAAAAAGGCATGAAGATCGTCCCGGAAATTATGATTCCGCTGGTCGGACTGGAAAAGGAACTGACCTTCGTTAAGAATACGGTAGAACAGACCATCCAGAAGTGCTTTGAACGGGAAGGGGAGAAGGTCGAGTACCTGATCGGGACCATGATCGAAGTGCCCCGGGCAGCCCTTACTGCTGATGAAATCGCCAGGGAAGCCGAATTCTTCTCCTTTGGTACCAACGACCTGACCCAGATGACCTTTGGATTCTCCAGAGATGATACGGGCAAGATCATCCAGGACTATCGGGATAAACTGATTTTTGAAGAAGATCCTTTCCAGACAGTGGATGAAAAGGGCGTCGGAAAATTGATGAAGATGGCCGTGGAGCTTGGTAAGGAAACCCGGCCTAATATTAAACTGGGTATCTGCGGCGAGCACGGCGGCGATCCGAAAACGGTAGAATTCTGCTACAACATCGGTTTGCATTATGTGTCCTGTTCTCCTTTCCGGGTTCCTATTGCCCGGTTGGCAGCAGCTCAGGCTGTGGTTAAGAATCAGAATTTGGATAAATAATTATATTTTGCAGACCTTATGAAAGGGGATGTTTTCATTGAAGAAAGTCATGATTTTATCCCACTGTATCCTCAATCCCTATTGTGAGATGGATCAGCCGGCTACTTTGGATTTGTACCGAAAAACGATTCGGGAACTTCTGGATCGGGAAGTAGGTATTCTTCAACTTCCTTGCCCGGAACTCTGCTACCAGTCCCTGGAAAGAAAATCCATCACATCGGATGATCCGGGAGTCAACGACTATCGGGCCTATTGCCGGCAACTATTGATGCCGATCAAGAAGAACCTGGGGGAATATAAGAGGAACGGCGTGGAAATAATCGGGATGGTGGGAATCGATACCAGCCCCTCCTGCAGTACGAAAGATTCCAGCAGTATCATGATGAAAGAGTTATTTCGGATGACGGAAGAGGAGGGCATTGCCTTCCCCGTCATCGATATGCCTCAAAAGGCAGATGCAGATCAGGAAGCATTCCTGAAGGAGCTGTTTTCTTTATAACACCAATTAAAAACACCAATAATACAAATCAGGAGAACCGGAAGCGGTTCTCCTGATTAAGTTATCGGGCATGCCAAGTGGTGTGAGAAGGAAAAAATTCTGCTATTTTCGATTTCAATTGAATGGCAACAGTATAAATGTTAATATAAACTAATAAAAAGAATTAAGATCAAGATGGATAAGGATATGGATTATGATCAATAAGAAGCAAAAAAATGGTTTATATATTGCCATAAGCGACCGTAACTTATCTGTCGTGGTATTTTCACTGTTTTTTTCCTGGCAACTGTCCTTCCCTTTTGAAGGACAAGTTTTGTATTCCATTTTTGCTACATATGGTATGTCCCCTGACGTAATTATTCTAAGTGCCATATTCACAACTTTAGCGGGACTATTTTTCTGCAGCTTTTTTATAAAAAGCATAAAATCTGCAAAAAACCTGATGCTTGGTGCAATCATTTATTGTTTTGTTGTTACCTGTGTGTTCTTTTCCCCCCCCTCTGATTTATGGATCGTTGCCATTACGTCAAGCGCTTTTTTAGCCGGCGGTTGCGTTGCAGCATGGGGGTTTTTCTTAAAAAGAGACACACCTAAAAGCGAACGAATCAAAACCGTTGCAGACGCCCTCATCGGCTCCAACCTGTTGATGATCGTTCTAAATATATCTGCAATTTATCTGTCGCCATACATAGGTCTTGGTCTATCCTTGCTAATGCTGACGCTGGCATTTATATTTACACTTCGCCTTTCCACGGAAGGTGAGAAACCCTTATCCCCTCAACCAGTTCCGTTAAGTAGTTCGATCAGCATTGTAAAGCCCCTGGCATTTTTATGCTTATTTATCATCGTAATTACGATTAATTCCGGCCTTATGTATCGGGTGGTGAATCCAGCCTACGGGCATCTGGAGTGGCTGACGAGCTGGTTCTGGGCGGTGCCCTATATTGTTGCTTTGTATGTAATGAAAAACCTTCCCCGCAGCACCAACAGAAACTATTTTCTTTATGTAGCAATTGCCATGATCGGTTTTTCATTCATCTTATTTATGATTCTTGACCGCTCTGCCTTCAGCTATCTGGTGGTCAATAGTCTGATGTTGGGTGCCTGCGGTGTTTATGACTTATTTTGGTGGAGTATTCTTGGTGAGATGCTGGAATATGATAAGAATCCTGCAAAAATATTGGGCATCGGACTTTCTGCCAATGTGCTGGGTGTATTGGTTGGTGGTCAGATTGGCAGCACTATGGCTTCTACGGATCTCAATGGCATTCATCCTACCATGATGGCACTGGGGGTGGTTTGCGTGACCCTCATTATGCTTCCTGTCTTGCACAAGCATCTGTCAACACTGCTGAGCGACCACGCGTATTTAACCGTTCTTACCAGTATTGTGAAGGAGGATCAGAACCAAAAGGTTGAGCAATTTGTGAGCGATGGACGGCTGACTGAAAGAGAGAAGGAGATCGCTGCATTGCTGCTGAAAGGGAAAACTTATCGAATGATTGCAGGAGATCTTTGTCTCAGTGAAAACACGATAAAAACTCATGTCAAAAACATCTATGGCAAATACAAAATACAAAGTCGTACTGAATTGGTCAACCTAATGATGGAAAGACACTTGCCTGAGGAAACTGAAATTCGAAGAAAATGATTTAGTGACTGTGTTAGGTTCTATTTTGAAGCCCCTCACCCGAAAAGGTGAGGGGCTTTTCCACGTTGTCACCTTTTCGGGTGAGAGAAAAAAGTTTTATTTAGCTTTATTATAGAAGCATAAGAGTAAAAATGAAATGTTTGAAAGAATAGGAGAAAGGGGTGGTGCGAATTGCAGATCATTAAAATAAGATTATTTCTTTATACAGGCATCTTCGTTCTTGTCATGGTACCCTCCCTCTATTTCCTTCTTGGTGAAACCAAATCCGGAGAAACAGACCGCCTCTGGTTGCTGCAGATTTTAGTTCCAATCCTGGCAGCAGTCTCAGCCCTGAGGGAAGCCAGAAGACTAAGTGAAGCGAAGTTGATTGTTGATAACCAAATCATGTATATTCAGTCAATGGAATATAAAAATGTGTTTGTTTCCTGTTTTGGAATACTTTTCGACGCCAAAATAATAAAATTCAACCAAGGGGGGATCCAACTGAAAAAAGTGGAATTTGGTAACAGCTATCTCACCTTTGAGTATGGAACGGAAACGGAAATCCATACAATCACGCTGGCACAAGCAGAAAATGACAAGGGGAGACTTGAAGAAATTATTAAAAAGTTCCATTATGAAACCGGAATTATTCCGATCATGAGAAAGGAGAGGAGGGATGAATATGAATGATGCCACAGGAGGTCGTGTCGGCTATTCAGACAGGATTAAAGATCCAGCTTTTGCAAAGTACATCAAAAATAATAATCGCTGGGCGGCAATCTTTTCCCTTATTTTAGCTGTCGCCGCCATCATCGGTTTTTTTATAGCCGGAGAGATGGGGGTGGAGGGCATGGAAAATCCCCAGGCACTGCTGATAGGAACAGGAATCGGTGGCATGTTCCTGCTGATAACGCTGTTTACTGTTATTGGCAGAAAACGTTGCAAGACCTGGGACGGCGTAATCGTGGATAAAAAAGTCAAGAAAAAAGAAAAGACACAGGGCAGCGGCGATGATTCCTATTCTGTTAAGTATCTGGAGTATGTTGTAACCGTCCAAAGCCAGGAAGGCAAAAAATACCGAATGACTGCCGAAGATGATTCCACTGTCTATGACTATTTCCTTATTGGCGACAGAGTGCGTCATCACGAAGGTCTGAATTCCTACGAAAAATACGATAAGTCAAAGGATAGCATAATCTTCTGCAGCGCCTGTGCAACCCTCTGCGATATCAACGACGATTTTTGTTGGAGGTGCAAATGTCCGCTACTGAAATAAGTGGGTTTTAAAAAGTAACCAATAGATAATCAAAAAGAAAGGAATAAACCGTCATGAAAAAAAGGTTATACGTGTTGATCGCAGTGCAGGTCGTAATGGCTATGCTGCTTTCAGGCTGCGGAGATGACGAGCAAGTTTTACCGGCTAAGGACATCCCACCGGGTACCTATGAGGGAACCGTCACGGTTGTTAAGGTCATTGAAGGAGAGGAAGTAGATGGGGAACAGCATTCTTTGGGAATCGAGGTCGGTGACGTTGAACCCTTTTATCTGTGGATAGATGAACCCTATAGTGAAATCTCCTATAAGATCGGCTTTGATGATACAGGAGAAGACTGGACAATTGCTGATTATGACCCGAAAACAGGAGCCCTTACCTACGGTGCCGGAGAAAGCTTTCAAGCTGAACTAATCCTGACGGAAAAGGAAGGAGTCCCTGCATTTAAAGGCAAGTTTATTTCTATGATGGGTGTCTGGGGCGGTTCTGAGCATAAGATTGAGGTAGTCAAGGTTTCAGATGTGATACCAGAGGAAGGAAGGTGAAAAAATGGAAAGTACCAAGCCAGCTCTATTTCGAACAATTTTTGGTATGATGATCAATCCGGCGGGTACACTAAAAAATGCTCTGATCACCAAATGGTATTTTGCTGTAGTGATATCGGCACTTGCCTTCGGTTTGTTCTTTGGGCAAACGGGACTCGATTTGTACAAAACGGGCCAAAAAGGGTGGGATTTTGTCGTTCTTTCAGGAGGCGCCGGGATGGTTTACGGTATAGTAGCTATCCCACTGCTTGCAGTGGTAATATGGGTAATCCTAAAGGCTGCAAAAACAGACAAAAGTCTATTACAGACCATTTCGTCATTATGTCTGAGTTACAGTGGTGCATTGATCTATGGGATTATTGGAATTATTTTTTCCCTTGCACTGGGATGGAAAACTTCAGTTGCTTTTGGGGTTACCGGCGTTTTATGGGCTATCGGCCCGATGATAATCACGATCCGTGAACTGACGGGAGGAAAGAATGCGCTAAGCATACCCATCGCTGCGGCGGTCGGGGCGATTGTGCTGCTCTCCTGGTCTTTTCTCGGAAGACTTTAGGAGGTGGAGCATTTGAAGAATATTGTACGATATCTATGCTTCATAGCCATTGGAATCAGTGCTTTTTCTAATCCGATGGAACCAATGAATTTTTACAATTTCCTATTTGGGGCAGTTGCGGGTCTACTGTTCGGTTGGCTTTTCAGAATATTCCTCCGGGCTTTTTTGGGCCTTTTCAACGGAAAATTGAAGCAAGAAAAGGGCAAGAAGATCATTCGCGATGCAGTTGACAGCGGCATGTTGTTTTTAGCCCCCTTTGCCCTGATGATGTTGCTTGCCGTTTTTTATCTCCAATGGTCGGAGACCAGGGGCTTTGTTTCTGCTGGCATTATGGCAGTCGGAACGGCATCGGCAATTGAACTGGGCAAATTAAAGGGAAAGCAGGAAATCAAAAATACCATAGCATCTTCAGGGATCTCTTTGATGTTCTCGTTCATATGGACCATTTCCTATGCCTATATGGCCAAAGCTCCGGCTTTGATCGAAGGCGGAGCTGGTTTAATCAGCGGAATATTGTCAGGAGGAGGTGGCGGACTATGAAAAAGCAGATGGCTTTCCTATTGAGTGTTTGTCTCGTATTGATTAATCTGCTGCCACTGACCGCCTTTGCTGCCGATAATACATCGCCACCGGAGAGGCCCTACGAAAAGGTCGTAGCAAAAACAGGAAAATGGTATGCGGAACAGCTTTCCTATGAGGGAAATCCCAACCTTGTGATCGGCTATACCGGCAGTCGGGAAATCGGCTCCGCCCAGCCGATGGAGCTAAAAATCAAAGAGAATATTGTTCTGACAGGAATATATGTACCTGTTGCTGGCATCGGGGAAGGAGAAGCCACCTTGTCTCTGATGGATTCCAAGGGGAACCTATACAGTGGATTTTCGGTAAATAAACAAATAACGAAATCCGATGCTACATTGATCTTCACCCCCAAGGGCGATATGACGCTGCCTAAGGATACTTATACGGTGAGAATCGAAGGAGTCACCGGTCTGACCGGAGCATATTTGCTGAAGGGAATTCACGCCGGGGCTTATGAAAAATACAAGGGAGAGCTTCTTGCGTGGGAGCTGGAAAATAATCCGGAGATAAACCAAGAAGGGGCTGAAGAGCAAATTATCGGAGACCAGACTCTTGGTGAAGATGCCGATACTGAATATGAATACGGTGTGTCTGTTGCGTCGGATCCTCCAATATTTGGGTTTGATGCAGATTATCAAGTCGATGAGATTATAGTCAGCACCTATAACGATGGCCAGGGAGCACTCCCGGGAACAATCTCCCTGATCGGGGAAGATGGTCTGAATTACTATAGCGGCCAAGCTTATGGGGCTGTCCTTGAAAATGTACCCAATGCAGCCTGGAAAATCTCTCCGGGGATTATACTGCCTGCCGGCAAGTATATGATTGTACTGTCTCAACCAGAGGTTGTCAGCTATGATCAAAACGGAGAGCCCTTGTTTTACGTAAAGGCCTCTATTCCAATATCTCTTCGTCCTGATTTAACCGGAACATATCGGATTAACCTGGATGCTTTTAAAACCAGCACCCTGATGGGGGAAGTGTCAGGTCAGGCAAGCAGTTTTTCTCTGCAGGACTTTGAACTTACGGTTTTGGATAAGGACGGCGAGTTGGAATTAATCGGACAATATGAGGGCATGCCTTTCTCCCAGCGATGTGAAATTGTAGAAGAAACGCCGGATAAAATTGTTGGTAAGTTTGCCCTCGCTGCGGATTTGACCAAACTTCCCTATAAAGCAAAAATATCTGCCGATGCACTTGTAACATTCACCATAGCGGAAAATGGAACGGTACAGATCGGGATAGAAGGGGAAGGAATTTACGATCGTGCTGCCAGTGCGGATAAAGGTGCGGATTATAATACCTATGATATCAAAGCAAACGGCGTGATGACTCAGCGGGAGCTTTCACCCTTTGTGATGACTGCGCTTGGCAAGGTTGGAGGAGCGGGTAGTATCCCGGGACCGGATAATGCCGCCCAGGCTGCGGCAGGAATCCTTTTTCCACCTCTTGTCGGATTGATTGTCAATGTATTGCAAGAAGCACTCAAGCCAAAGGTGCCTGCTAAAAGTGCCCAGAGAGATAAGGCTTGGTATCAAAAAAAGTATCCGGGAAAGACAGACGAACAGCTGGCCATGATCATGCTGGCCGATGCTATGGGAAATACAGATAATCCAGATGAGGGAGATGTGGTTTCCGTAGGAGACAACGAACAAAGCGAAAGGACTGTATCTGAAACCTCCGGCGGCGGAATATTAGATGGTGATAGTGAGGTAGAAACCGAATACGAGCCAGAGGATGAACCTGATATGAAGCCAGAGGAAACTAGTCAGGAATCTGACAACGAGCCAGATCAGGAAGCACAACCTGAATCGGAGGAAAAGCCGTCTACAAAGGAACCGGAGTCCATGGTACTGAAGACCTCAGCCAATGGTGCAGAATCCCTCTATGTGAAGGATCCTATAACCGGAGAATGGGTGAATGCAGAAACTGGCGGTGTGCTGGACGTCGAGAAGTATCCGGAAGCCATGGAGCAGATGCAGAGTAATAAGGAATGGAGTGCCGAAAGAGAAACGGAGATAGAAAGTAAGGGCGGCAGCGAACACGATAAGACCCTTCGAGAAAATATGGAGAAAATTCGGCAGGATGAACAGAAGGCGGCATATGAAAACACGTTGCGGAAGAAATACGGCACCGATGACCTGGAAGAAATAAACAAAATAGTTGTGGAACGGAAGGCAAGGGCAGAAGAATGGGCAGACACCTGGAGGAGAAACGATAAAGTACTGGGTGCTATGGAAGTGGGCGCTGTAGCGGTCGGCACCGCTGCCGATGTTGGTATAGACGGACTATCTACCATTGTGCCGGGAGGAAGTGGAATTAAAGCCGGATATAAGGTTATTAAAGGAGTTGCCGGAACCATGGCGGAGGCTGGAGCTAAGGGGAAGGACCCATTTACTTTAGCTAATCTTGCTGAAGGAACCATAAAAGGTGCAGCTGATGCAGCACTTGATAAAATGCCTGGCGGCGATGGATTTGCAGGGAAAGCTTTAAGCAATCTGGGCAAAGGGGCTCTTACCATGGCAGGAGAAGGAGCAGGCTCCGGAATGGGGGCGGCGCTGCGAGGGGAAGATGTCGGAGAAGCCATCGAAAAGGGCTTAAAGGACGGAGCCTATAAGGCCGCCGCCGGTTTCGTTACGGATCAGATTGGAGGGGACTTGCCAAATCCGATTGTTTCGAGGGGATCTTTCAAAGCGGTTCCAAACCTGAAAAATGTCATCGTCAGTGGCGCAGGGGGAACTAAGATTGTTTCTTCGATTGCGGATGAATATGGAGTGAAACCCATTGTAATGGGAGATTGAAGGGAGGATACATCATGAGGCTTACCAAAACTGAATTGTCCTATTTAGGAAAAAAATATAAGAAAACAAATCCCCTGGCCCTCTTTTCCAGTATTGAAACTGCGCTGACGGGGGACGAGGAAAAGACCCTGGAGGAAAAGGAGGTATTGAAAGGAGGGAATACAACTCAACAAAATGATAAGTTACTCAACACTGTCGCAGATCCACAACGCTGCACCAGACTGATATTGAAGGACGGTTCTTATTTCATTGAAAAATATGCTTATCGGACAGGGGAGGAATATGCCCTTGCAGAAAATGATGACGGAGAGGTTATTATTTCTCCCCGGGAGCATCTGGATGAGGCTCTTTTTCAGATATCACAATGGGTAGGTATGTCAGACCTCAAGACCTTCAATCTTGAAACGACACTATTAAATGATGAGACCGTGGTACTTTTGGCCATAACAGACATTCAGCGGGAGCGAGTACTGGGATCCTACCTGGCAGAAAAGGGCCTGGATGAAATATCCTATATTCAGATAAGGGAGCATCTTGAGAACCCGGCCCAGGGCAGTTTGCTTCGGATCCTTACAGGCAATTACAAATTTGCTATTCCCAAGGCCGAAGAGACAAAGGAAATTCTGGATCGGCTTATATCAAAAAATATTGTGGCATTTCAAACGGGATATAGTCTCCTTGGAGACTACGTGGATTTCGCAAGTAGTTTCTTGATTCCCAAGTCGGTAATTATGTTGGAAACATTTAACTTAAACGAACAGAACGAGATCTCAGGGGCAGGGGTACTGTGCCTGTGGGCCGGCATGAAAGAAATCATATCGATTGTTTTCCGGGAAGGAGCGACTGAAATTAACTCCATTTCTGGGAGGCAGCTACTGCAGATGATAGAGGACTTCCTGAATTGTCCGGAGGTTGCATAATCGTAAAGGAGGTAAAGAATGAAGCATCGATTGACTTTTATTTTAATTTTTCTTATGATTTTAGGACTGCCGGGGTGTTCAGATACTCAGCCGCCAGAGCCCAATCAAGAGGTTGAGAAGTCGGCGATCTATGAGGTGATAAATGTCAGCGGTATGCCGTGGGTTTTGGACTCCGATGAAGTTGGTTACTTTGATGACCTTAATGCCATTGATGTATCGGATTTCACTGTGGATTCTGGAGCTAGCCTTCGAGGGGGAGCCAGTAGCGGGTCTGATAATTTTATCGAAACTTCGTCGTCATCGTATGAATATACTCTGGACTTAGCCGCAGGCGCTGTACCGGAGGACCCGGAGGAGGAAAACCAAATAGAAGACTTTGAAGTATACACCCTAAAGATTTCCGGAAAGTATAACGAACCGGTGGTCATCGAATGGGACGGAGGAGGGTTCAAACAGGTTAATTAAAGACCTGTGATGGAATCGTCGGCTTAGTCGGTCCAATTCAAAATAATATAAACCGGGGCCTGGCACTCGAACGAGAGAACTAGGCTCCGGTTTATATTATTCATCCTCTGTAGAAGGCATCGAAAATAAAGGCAGTTAATTGACATAATATGTAAATATAAGTATAATGTGGTTATTCGCTATTGGGTGAGAAAGGCAGGAGGAACATGAAGATATTGCTGTTGACGGGAGACGGAGAATATGGGAGAGCTCTGGTGCAGGCTATGACTTCCTTCCGAACTGGCCTTGCCATTGGGATGGCTGATAACATATTATGGGAAGTACCATGGACAGAAAAGCTAAATCTTATTTTGGTCGATGAATATCCCTCTGAAGAAAGGGAAAAGGAACTATCTTTATTTTATGGATGTCCTGTCCTTTTTTTGGTGGATAAATACTACGAAGGTTCCTCGGCTACAGCGTATAAATTTGGCTCAGTAAAGGATATCCTGAAAAAAGCAGCTGTTGAAATAGGAAAGGACGGTCATTCTGATGGATTCTGGCATGAAAATAAAAAGGCGATGATCTTAGTTGTCACCGGCTGCCGTGGCGGCTCGGGGAAGACGGCGGTCAGTTTGGGGATTGCATCTGAATTAAGCATATTTCATCAATTTCAAGTACTCTACCTGAATGGAGGGGAATTTGACCTGACGGAAGACTGGCATCCGGTCGCTGCAGAGGAAAGGATTCCGGAACCGGGGTTGCCCCGTTACTTGTATTACAGGGAAAGCAGGGAATCTGTTTTCATGGAAAATTTTTATCTTGAAACACCAAGAGGGGTTCGGTACTTTTATCCAACTGGCAGAAAAAACCCCTTGCATCAGTTAACGGCTAAAGAGACGAAACAATTGATCCTGGAAATCGGAAAAAGTGGGGGAGCAGACTGGCTCATCGTTGAGCTTCCAACTTTTTGTGGGGATTGGTCTGGCCAAATCCTTCGTCAGGCAGATGTTGTCCTTTGTGTTTCGGATTCTCCCCTCGGAGATTACGGGATTTATAATAGGAAAGACCGGGAAATCCTGGGAATGATTGAGAGAGTTTCCACGGCGCCCGTCTGTTATATCTACAATCAGCGGTTTCGGGATGATGAATGGTGCATGTCAAATCCGGGGAAGGAACAAGATGGAAAAAATGAAAACGAATGGACTTGCTTTGAGATTGAATTTGACCCTTCTTTAAAAATGCTTGAAGGGGTATTTGATTACAGGCCGGAGGCAGGCATATTTCAACGTCGTATGCGGGAAATCACCCAATGGATCCTGGACAGGCAGGATTCGATTTAACATAAAATTTACATCCCCTTAACGAAAAGGATAGGACCAAAAGGATAAATCCTATATAATAGCTATGAATGTTATTATTCGAATAAATATGATATGATAAAGGGGAAAGAATATGAATGCGGAAATATTTCAGATGACGATGACCATGCTGGGTGGACTGGCCCTGTTCATTTACGGCATGAATCTGATGAGCGACGGTCTTCAGAAATCAGCTGGGGACAAAATGAGAAGCATTTTGGCAGTACTGACTAAAAACCCGGTCCTGGGTGTTTTAGCCGGTGCTCTGACTACCGCCGTACTGCAAAGCAGCAGTGCTACAACCGTTATGGTTATCGGTTTCGTCAGTGCGGGACTGATGAACCTGCCTCAGGCGATCAGCGTCATCATGGGTGCGAACATCGGTACTACCATTACCGCCCAGCTGATTGCTTTTAAAATAGGGGATTATGCATGGATCTTTGTTGTTATTGGATTTATTGCCTATTTTTTCTTTAAAAGAGAGCGAGTCGTCAACATCGGGCAAGTGGCATTTGGTTTTGGTCTGCTGTTTGTAGGCATCAATATCATGTCCGATATCATGAAACCCCTGGCTGCAGCTCCCGTATTTACAGAAATCATGCTGAATGTCCAGGATATTCCGGCCCTCGGCGTCCTGATCGGAGCGGTTATGACGGTGGTCGTACAGAGCAGTTCTGCCACCATTGCGGTTTTGCAAAACCTTGCCTCACAGCCGGGTCCCGATGGAATAACCAGCATCATCGGCCTTCAGGGAGCCCTTCCGATTTTATTCGGAGACAATATCGGTACCACCATTACAGCATTATTGGCTTCCATCGGAGCATCTGTCAATGCCAAACGGGCGGCTCTGTCTCACACCGTTTTCAATATTGCAGGAACCTTGGTATTTATATTCCTTATCCCTCAATATGCCCGGTTGATAACCTTTATTTCGCCAAAGGGACCAGAGGTTGACATCATTGCAAGACAGATCGCCAACTCCCATCTGTTGTTCAACATGCTTAACACCCTGATATGGCTGCCCTTTATCTGGGTACTGGTGAAAATCGTGACCAAACTGGTGGCCGATAAGGAAGAAGTGCTGGCGGTTGGAGCACCCATGTATCTGGATTATAAAATTATTGAAAGCCCTGTATTTGCCCTTCATCTGGCTACCAAAGAGCTTTCCCGAATTGCAGGAATAGCTTTGGAAATGATCGTGGAAGCAAAGAAAGCGTTCCTTGGGGATGATATGCAAGCCGTCAATAAGGTCCTGGAGATGGAGGATATCGTGGACAGCCTGCAGGGAGAAACCGTCAAATACCTGGCTTCCCTCTATACAAGCGGTAATCTGACAGAAAATCAGGCCCTTCAGGTATCGGAAATGATCCATGTAGCCTCGGATATCGAACATATCGGTGACCATTGCACCAATATTGTCGAGTTTGCCCGGGAAAAAATTAAAAATAAATACGAATTCTCCGATACGGCTTCTGCAGAAATATATGAATGCTTTGACAGCATCCGAAGGATGACCACCGATACCATCAAAGCCTTGGAAAACGGTGATTCTGAGTTGGCCCGGGATGTGCTGGAGCAGGAAAAGGAAATCAATGCCACCGAGGACCGATTGAGAGTCCAGCATATGAAACGGCTGAACGAACGAATCTGCTCCCCGGAATTTACCGTGATGTACATTGATATCGTTCATAATATTGAAAAAATCGGTGATTACTGTACCAACATTGCGGAAGCCGTGCTGGCAGACATTGGATTCCATAAGTATAAAAATATCAGAGATGAAAAAGAGAAAGCCAATTAACCCCGCATCGGATGACGAGGTAATCCATGAAGAAAGTCCTGATAATTGAAGACGAACCCAATATCCGGGAACTGATATTATATAACCTGGAAGCCAACGGCTTCCGGGGAATCGGTGCAGATGACGGAATCATGGGTATTACTCTGGTACACATTGAAAAACCGGATCTCATTCTTCTGGATATCATGCTTCCCGGTAAAAATGGTTATGACATCTGCAAAGAGCTGAGGGGGGAAGGAAATCAAACTCCTATTATCATGCTTACAGCAAAAAGCGATGAAATAGACAAAGTGCTGGGTCTTGAATTTGGCGCCGATGATTATATTACCAAGCCCTTTGGCATCCGGGAACTGATGGCCAGAATCAATGCTGTCCTTCGAAGGGTGGAGGAAAAGGAAACCCAGCACCCTGCAGGAGCAGCCATCCTCATCGATGAACTGACTATCGATCCGGAACGGCATCAGGTAATCTTTCGGGGTGAAAAGGTGGAACTGACTTCCCGGGAATTTGATTTGATTCACTTTCTCGGCCGAAACCGGGGTGTGGTTTTTACCCGGGATCAATTGCTGGACAAGGTCTGGGGAATCGATTATGCAGGGGAGACCAGGACCGTGGATGTCCACATCCGTTACATCCGCCGGAAGCTGGGATTGTCGGAACAAGAGGATCGATACATCCAGACCATCCGGGGGAAAGGATATAAAATGGCATGAAGACAAAATTCATCCTGTTCTCCATTGTCATCGCCGGTGTCAACTACCTGATTTTTCTATTGGCAGGATACTTCGGACATCCTTTCTATGGGTTGCTGATCAGCGGAATGGCATCCCTGTTGCTGGCTATTTTGTTGTATCGTTGGATCATCCGCCCAATTGAAGATTTGAAGTCGCAGCTGGAACAAGCGGATGAAGAAAATGCCCGGTCCGAAAAAATCCGCAGTGAATTTGTTGCCAATGTCAGTCATGAACTAAAAACACCCCTGACCTCCATTCAGGGGTTTTTGGAGACTCTGCAGGAGGGTGCTGCGGAGGATCCGGAAGTTCGGAATAAATTTCTGGACATCATGGCCATTGAAACAGCCAGATTGAAACGGCTTATTGAAGACCTTCTGATTTTATCCGATATTGAGAACAGAAGGAATGTTTCCATGGAACAGCAGATCCGGATTCAGCAGTCTCTTCAGGAAATCATCTCTTCCATTATGCCCATCGCTCAAGCCAGGGGAATCGATGTTATTCTGTCGGTGGATTCAAGCTTGAACATCCAGGGAAGTGAGGATCGATTCAAGCAGATGATGCTGAATCTCATCGAAAATGCCATCAAATATTCCAGAGATGGAGGAGTGGTCCGGGTTTCGGGAGAACTACAATCTGAAACGGAACAGATTCTGATTCAAGTCCGGGATCAGGGAATCGGCATCTCTCCGGAACATATCGACCGACTTTTTGAGCGGTTTTACAGGGTGGAAAAATCCCGTTCTTCCAAGGCAGGAGGCACGGGATTGGGATTGTCCATCGTCAAACATATTGCCAATCTATTTGAAGCCGAGCTGAAGGTAGAGAGCCAGATGAATGAAGGCTCTGTGTTCTCAGTTCTTTTCCCTTCCCAAACGAGGAATTAACATGGAGCATCTGGATTATCTCATCCGGGACCTGGCCCTGGTACTGGTGGTAGCAGGGGCCACCACCCTGCTTTTTAAAAAGATCCGGCAGCCGGTACTGCTGGGATATATCCTGGCCGGCTTTTTAACCGGACCTCATTTTAACATCATCCCCACGATCATTGATACTGCCAACATTCAGGTATGGGCTGAATTGGGTATTATCTTCATCATGTTCGGCCTGGGCTTGGAATTCAGCTTTCATCGTCTGGCCAATGTGGGAGGAAGTGCCATCATCACGGCGATGACCATTATCTTTCCAATGATACTAATCGGAAACCTGGTGGGCCAGTCTTTAGGCTGGAGCCGGATGGATAGCCTGTTTCTGGGAGGGATGCTCTCCATGTCCTCCACCATGGTCATCATCAAAGCCTATGAGGAATACGGCCTGAAACCGAAATCCTTTTCCGGTATCGTCCTGGGTACCCTGATCATTGAAGATATTGCCGGTGTATTCATGATTATCGTTCTGTCCACTATTTCCATCAGTAAGGGAATCGACCGAATCGACATGGTCGGTGACATTACCATTTTGCTCATGTATCTGGTTCTTTGGTTCGTGCTGGGGATTTATCTGATTCCCACCATTTTAAGGAAGGCCAGAAGGCTGATGAACGATGAAAGCTTGCTGATCCTCTCTTTGGGATTGTGCCTTCTTATGGTAGTGGTGGCGAATTTCATTGGTTTTTCTTCGGCCCTGGGTGCCTTTATTGCCGGCTCTATCCTGGCAGGTACATTATTTAAAGAACGAATCGAAAAAATGGTGGCTCCGATCCGCAATCTCTTTGGGGCTGTTTTCTTTGTTTCCGTGGGCCTTCTGATTGACCTCAGCACCTTTGCGGAGTATTTCTGGATCATCCTGCTGCTGACCGTAATCACCATCGTGGGCCAGATGACTTTTTCAACCCTGGGGTCTATTATTTCCGGTCAATCTCTAAAAAACTCCGTTGGCGTTGGGATGAGCATGGTCCAGATTGGTGAATTTTCCTTTATCATTGCCTCTCTTGGCACAGCGCTTGGAGTGACCAGCCTTTTTCTTTATCCGATTATCGTCTTTGTTTCGGTAATAACCATTTTTCTAACCCCCATCTTTTTAAAGCAGATCGATCCTGTTCGCCGCTTCCTTTCCCGGGTGCTCCCGGACAAGGTGGTGGATTATCTGAATCGGTATACTTCAGAAAAACAGAGCGTCAATGAGATGGATGAGGACTGGCACGAATATCTTACCAAGTATTTTATACGGACCTCCCTTTCTGCGGTGGTACTTTTCTGCATCTATTATATCGGAGTCACCTGGGTTGAACCCCATTCCAGGCCCTACATTCCTTATTATGAGGAAGTCTTTATGACGATTTTGATTTGTCTTCCCATGGTTCCCATTATCAGCATTATGGCTTCCCACCGGAATATACTCTACACCAAGCTTTGGCTGAAAAAGGCTTCCAACCGTTTTCCCCTGGCTGCATTAACGGCAATCGGAGTGCTGATCGGATCAGAATTCATTATTCTGACCGTAACCAGAATTTTGGAGCTGCCCCTGTGGATCGTCACCATCATCGCCATTCTGATTGTTATTCTTATTATAAAATCGGATTTTATCAGAAGCAGATCCCTTCAATTGGAGACTCGTTTTTTCAAGAATTATAATGAGAGGATTTTTGCCAAAAGGCAGAAGGAGCATCAGCGTGACAAGTCGGAATGGGTGGACCGGAATCTGTATGTTGTCCAGTTCGATGCCGTGGATACCCCGAAAAAAAATGCTTTTCGCTATTTCAGCTCACAACGGAAAATGGGAGTCCATATCCTGAAGGTCATCCGGGATGGACGGCATATCAATCTGCCCAACAAGGATGAAGTGATCCTGAAGGGAGACCGGCTTTTTGCCATGGGTTCCCGGAAACAGATCGATGCCTATCTGGTCATGCTGAAAAAAGATCAATACATTGAAAACCCCAAGGAAGATCCCGTTACGCTGAGAGATTTTATTTACGGACAGATTTTCCACGACATTCCGCCGGAAGATCAACTGATGCTGATTGCCATCGAAGTGGAGCGAGGGTCTCCCCTGGCAAATCAGACCATCGTCACATCCAAGTTCCGGGCACGGCACAAGGGTTTCATCATCGGCATCGAACGGGAAACCCTGCCAATGATCATACCAGACAAGGATACCACTATGGAAGTGGGAGATATCGTCTGGGTGCTGGGTACTCAGGCCATGGCGGACAGTCTGCTGGAATCTGGTATGCTGGAATAATGTCGAAATATAAAAGGTTACAAATCGGCTGGTAAATATTTACAGCCGATATTTTTTATGATAGAATGGTAAAAAATGTAAATAAAGATTAGAAATTGACAGTAGTCATGAGGGCAGGAACCAATGGATTGGAAAAACACTGTAGTGCGCATCACCAAAGAAGTCCGGAGAGAAATCCAGCTGGCGGGCGAGGAGATCACCGATCGTCAGGCTGCAGAGATGACAGAAGAACGGGTGCTGAATGATCCGGAACTGGAGGAAGCGGATTTTCGGATGAAGGTACGGATCGTCAATCAGATTTTTTATACGCTGCGAAGAGACATGGGAATTCTGGAGCCCCTTCTGCAGGATGATGATATTTCTGAAATTATGGTTAACGGCACAGATTCCATTTATATTGAGAAAAAAGGGAAGACGGAAAAAATGGAGATGGCCTTTGCTTCCACCGAGGAGCTTCAGGAAGTGATTCGAAGGATTGGTGCCAGGGTCTACAGGGAAATCAACGAAAGGACGCCCATTCTGGATGCCAGATTGCCAGATGGATCCCGGGTCAATGCTGTATACAGCAATGTTGCCCTGGATGGACCGGTTTTAACGATTCGGAAGTTTCCGGAAAAACCCTTGACCATGGATCATCTGATCCGTACCGGAACCATTACCCAGGAGGCAGCCGGATTCCTTCAAAAATTAGTTCTGGCGGGTTTTAACATTTTTATCAGCGGCGGAACTTCCTCTGGGAAAACCACTTTTCTCAATATATTGTCCCAATACATCCCCAGCGACCAGCGAATCATCGTCATCGAGGATTCCGCCGAATTACAACTGGAACGTTCCCGCAATCTGGTCCGGCTGGAATGCAGAAACGCCAATGGGCAGGGCAAAGGCCAGATTGAGATGAACCAGCTGATCCGAACCAGTTTGAGAATGAGACCGGACCGAATCGTGGTGGGGGAGGTCCGGGGCGGAGAGGTGGTGGACATGATTCAGGCCATGAATACCGGCCATGACGGGAGTCTGTCCACGGGTCACGGAAATTCTCCGGAAGGGATGCTTTATCGTCTGGAATCCATGTTTCTTCAAGCAGCGGATTATCCCATACCTGCGGTTCGGGGCCAAATCGCAGAAGGTATTGACATGCTTGTCCATCTGGGACGTTTGCCTGATCAGCGAAGAGTGGTACTGGAAATCACCGAAGTTGGGGAAATGGAAGGAGAAAAAATTATGTTAAATAAATTGTTTTTTTATGACATAAGAAAAGGTTTAATGCCTACCGGAAATGGGATTAAGAACACGAGAAAACTTGAAATGCAGGGGATTGTCCTATGAAATCCATCGCTCAGATAAAAATTCCTATAAGGAAGGATCAGATTAAATATTTCCTCGTTTCATTACCCCTTTGGACCATTGGGCTGATTCTTTTTTATGACCATCCTTTTGCAGCACTGTTTGGCAGCATCGCCGCTGCTCTTTTGACTTATCCCTCCTACGCCGGAATGCAGAAGAAAAGGGACATTCGGCTGCAGCAGCTTCAATTTCTCGATTTTCTCCAGAGCCTTTCGGCTTCCATCGAAAGCGGCAGATCCATGGAAGAAGGGATGGAAGAATCCCTCCGCCGGTTGCTGGACCAGAAAGCAAAGAAAACAGAATTTCTCCGGATGATGGAAAAGACAATTGCGGATCGAAAAAAAAGCCGGGAGGCAGACATCCACCTGTTGGAAAAAATGGCAGATGCGTCGGTATTGGATGACCTGAAGGATTTTGTCCGTTCCTATGGAATCTGCAGACGGACTGGCGGTGATCTGGAACAGGCTATAGGACTGACCTGTCAGGTCATATCCGAGAAAATGAAACTTCATCAGGAATTGCAGGTTCTTAGTGCTCAAAAGAGGATGGAATCCCGGCTTATCAGCCTCATGCCCCTGATAATTCTTCTCTTCCTGCGGCTGACTTCACCGGATTATATTGCGCCTCTCTATGATACCGCAGCTGGCAGGATGATCATGACTCTTTCTATTGTGACGATAGGAGCAGGCTATTACTGGACAGACCGGATCATGGAGGTGAGGGGATGAGGCCCATTTCCTACATTTTAAAGTCCCGTACCTGGCTGGTGCTCCTGCTGAAAGGGTTCATCCTTGGTGATGTTGATTATCTGGAGAACCAGTACCGAGAGCTATACGGAGTGAATCAGGAAGAAAAGGCAAGGCATACGATTACTCGCAACCGAAAACGATGTTTTGCCGCACTCCTGTCTATGCTGCTCCTTTTGGTTTCCTTTTTTCTGGGACAAAGCCAGAGCAAACAGCATTATCTTTATAGGTCGGCGGAAAATCAGCAGATCATCGGTTTGATCCGGCCCGAATCCGGAATGATAAAGGGAGATATCACCGCAAGGATCGTGAAGGAGGATTCTGTCTGGACAGGGGAGATACCGGCGAGGATTCCCTCTGCTTCGATGATGGAAGAACCGACGCCGGGTGCTACTCAGGATCGGAATCAAGAGGAAGCGCTGAGGAGGCAGGTGGAGAGCCTGCTTCGGGAGGCAATCGCTGAACCAGGAAGTCAAATCCTTCTTCCCACTCATACGAGGGACGGAGCACCGATTCAGTGGATGGCTGAAAATAATAGGAACTTCGGGTATCTCTTCCTTGGGATTCTGGTGCTTGGCGGGATTCTGACTTCCTCCCGATACTCGGCACTGAAAAAGGAAAGGGCGGCGGCATCCCGATCCATTGAGGGGGATTTGCCCCTGTTCCTTAACCAGCTGGTTCTTCTCCTCAATGCAGGAGCAATCTTTGAAGGGGCTTTTAAGGAAATCATGAAAAATGAACAAAAGAAGAAGGAGAAAACCTATTTTTACAGCCAGTTGGAATGGATCCTGATTCGCTACGAAGAAACCAGAGACCCGCTGGATGTTCAACTGGCTGCTTTAGCCCGAAGGACAGACGATCAGGATTTTATCCGGATTGCCGGAATCATCCGGGATAATCTGCAACGGGGAATCCTCTTGTCCGAAAAACTGCTGAAGGAACGAAATGACCTGATGCATAAGCGAAAAAAAAGGGTGGAGGAGGAAATCCGGGTCAAAGAAACCAAATTGACGATGCCCCTTTGTTTGTATCTGTTAGTACTGATTACCATCGCCATCGCACCGGCAGTCCTGACATCCTGAATCCAATCGGAGAAAGGCAGGGAAAAAAAGGAGGAAGAAATGAGAACCAAGAGAAAAGATCAGAAATTGAAAAAAAATAATTACAAGAAGGGGATGGAGCTGGTCCAGGTTGCCCTGCTGGTCAGTATTGCCATTGGATTGGCGTTGATTTTCCGGACCCAGATCACCGCTTTTGTGGACGGTATTTTTGCCAATTTAATGAGCAGCGGTTTCTGATGAAGAACAAGAAGGGCTCGGCTTTGGTGGAAGCCTCCCTGGTGATACCGGTAATCCTGCTGACCATCATGGCCCTTATTGGTGTAATTACGGACCTTTATGAGAAAACGACAGTCAGTTATCAGGAACATCGCCAGGAAATGGTTCGAGAGGAAGAAGAGGAAATGATGGGGGAAGCCAAAAGAATGGCGGACTTGTTGAAAGGGCTGATCTGAATGAGTAAAAGAGGATTTTCCGCTGTCTTTCTCACCTTGATTCTGGGGTCTATGGTAACGCTGGCCCTGACCTTTGTTCATGCTGCGGCCCAGAAGGCCGGGGAAAGCACAGCCGACTCGGTTTTTCGCCTGGCAGCCTTATCGGTGCTGGGAGAATACGACCTGGAGTTGTATCAGCGCTATGGTATCCTGGCTCATGGTCGGTCGGAGGAAGAAATCGACCAGTTGATCCAGATGTATGCCAACACCACTTTTCGCAATAAAAGACCGATGGACCTGATCCGAAGCGATCTTCAGGCATTGGAGGTAAGCCTGAAGCAATACAGCCTGATGGACCGGGAAAGAATGGAGAAGGAGCTGTCGGAAATCATGGTATTCCGTCTGGCTGAAGAGAAAATGAAGGGACCGGGGCCTCCCATAACAGCGGAAAATCGACCGAACCGGGAACTGAAAAACCAAAAAGTTATTCATTCCCTGCCATCAGAGGGAAAGGACAACCTTACCCTCCTGACCCAGGCAATCCTGAATCTGACACCGGAAAACCTGGAGAGCCTGTTGACTAAGGGACATCGCTACTACCTGATCAACGAATACATCAAAGCCTACTTCAATCATGATAAAGAGGGAAAATCCGGGGAATATCCGACTTTCTTCCGAAATGAAATCGAATATATCCTTTATGGGGATTTTGCGGACCAGGAAAATAAAAAGAGGTTTCTCAACGATTTTACGGGTCTGCGTGCCGCATTGAATCTGATTCATATTCTAAAAGATCCGGAGAAGATGGAGGAACTGTCGACTCTGGCCAATCTGACGGCTCCCGGCCCCGGAGCACCGGCTGCTCAGGGGGTTCTGGCTTCTGCCTGGGCTTTGTCGGAAGCCTGGAATGATCGAAAGCTGCTGGATGCAGGTGAAAAAATCCCCCTTCTGAAAGGGAAGGAGCACTGGGCTCTCAGCATTGATAATCTCCACCGGATGGAAGGAGGCATTATTTTTCCAGCAATACGGGATGGGAAGGATTACGCCGAGTATCTGGAACTCTTTCTGGCCTTTAGCAGCCAGGAAAAGAAGCTCTTCCGAATCATGGACCTGATCCAGATCAATATGAAGCTCCAGACGGATCGCCACTTCTCCCTGGCTGGTCGTTACAAAGGGTTCGAATTCCGGGCAACGGTAAACGGAAAGGCGTACTATGTGGAAAAAAGCTATTAACAACAGAAAGGGCGGAATCACCCTGGAAGCGGCCCTCTTTTTCCCCATTTTCCTCATAGGAATCCTTACGGTGGCCTATTTGATGAAATTCCTGTATCTCCAGGAGTCTGTCCTATATGAGCTTTGCCGGGAAGGACGAGTCAGTATCCGCCAATCCGTCGTCGCCGATGGGACCCTGGCGTATCCTCTGGTGGCTTCCCATCGGATTTCCGGGGAAAACTATGAAATGGATCACTACCATCATCGGGTTTTTCTTTATCCGCTGAAAACGGAATTGACAGACAAAATTGCCCACTATGAAGGGATTTACTATCAAAGCATCCCGTTCCCCCTCTCTTTGTATGAGGGGGTGGAAGGGAAGGAGACGATAAGATTCCGCCCCTTTTCAGGTCAGCACTATCGGGGAGAACCGGCGGAATCAGAGGAAATGGAAGCGGAGGAGACAGCACGGATGGTATGGGTATTCCCAAGAGCTGGGGAGCGGTACCATAAAAGAGAATGTGGTGTTATTGCCGTCTTTCCCAGTCAAGATCTTCTGGATTCGGGAATTCGCTCCCGATACCGACCCTGCAGTCAGTGCAAACCAGAAGGAAAAGAAAACGGAAGCCTGATATACCGATTTCCTAAGGCAGGGGAAGTGTATCATCAACAATTCTGTTCTCTGGTAACCCGATATGTGATCGAAATGGAACTGGAAGAAGCCGAGGAAGCGGGATATACGCCTTGCCGATTATGTGGTGGCGGCTCCGATTAGGGAAGGAAGAAAGACATGAAGGATTTCCGAAAAAGAATTGTTCTGGAAAACAAAGGGGCTATTTTCCTGCCTGGAAACCTGCTTAGGGAGAACACCAGGGATGAGTGGGAGGAAGAGTGGGTGTGTGAATCGGAAGGATATCTTCCCTTAGGTCAATGGATGGAAGGCAGGAACCCATCCTTGCCGGAACAATTGGAGCTTTTAGATCGAATACTTCTAAAAATGGTTTTATGCCAGGAGTATTTACTGGATCCAACGACCCTGGTCCTGGATCGAAATACCATTTGGGTATCCACGGGAGAAAACACCGATATCCGGCTCCAGTATAAGAAAGGAGACCGAAGAGAAAGGAAGGAGATGCTGGATCATCTGCTACGGGAATTCATGCTGCTGAACCGGGATCCGGTGGCAGCCGATTATCTTCAGCTGATTTCGGATCGAATCAACCATGAAAACCCGGGACTGCTGAAGCTTCAGCGAATGATCCTGCAGATGGCCAGAGAATGGACTGTTTGTGGGTGGATAAAAAAGAACCGTGCTTTGTAGCACGGTTCCGGATGTTTCAAATACAAGAATCTATTTAACCCTGAAATTGTCTTCTTTCAGTTTTTTTCTTATCTCTGCATTCTTTACATCTTTTTGGCTCGTTGTCGAAGCCCTTTTCTTTGTAGAATTCCTGTTCCCCTACAGTGAAAGTGAATTCTGATCCGCAATCCTGGCAAATTAGTGTTCTGTCTTCCATTTTGATCCTCCATACAATGAATAGAAAAATTATTTCAAATGTATTATAACCAAGGAAATTCAGTGTGTCCAGAAGATTTTAGATAATTATGGACGAATCCGGCAAAAATGTTATAATAGTATAATAATTCAAAAAAAGGAGAGCAAGATGATACCTTTATCAACCAGAATGAGACCCGAGTCTCTGGATGATTTTGTGGGGCAGACCCATTTTATGTACAAAAATTCCCTGTTTTATAACGCGGTTCGCAATCGGAATTTTGATTCAGCCATTTTTTTCGGCCCCTCCGGGACAGGAAAGACGACCCTGGCCCGGATCATCGCCCGGGAAATGGATGCGGATTTTTATGAGTTGAACGCTGCTACCACGGGTATCAAAGAATTGAAGGAAATCATCGATAGGGCCAAAGATCGCTTTTTTGGATTTCAGAAGGAAACCACCTATGTGTATGTAGATGAATTCCACCGATGGAACAAGCTGCAGCAGGATTCTCTTCTGAAAGCCTTGGAAGAGGGGATCATTCGTTTCATCGGGAGCACCACGGAAAATCCCTATTTTTCAGTGAACAATGCCATTCTTTCCAGAGTAGGCAATATTTATGAATTTCGCCACCACAACAAGGAAGAGATCCGGAGGATTCTGGAGAACGGCCTGAAGGACGAAAAAAGGGGGCTGGGGGCTTATGGACTGAATATTGGTGACCAGGCCCTGGATTTGTTGTCGGACATGAGCAGCGGAGATGCCCGGATTGCCCTGGATACTCTTGGATTCATTGCTGACAACCTGCCAAAGGAGCAGGAAATCACCACTGGCATCATCGAAGAGGCCATGCAGCGAAGGGCACTCTTTTACGACCGAAGCGAAGATAAGTATAACCTACTGTCAGCTCTCCAAAAGTCTATTCGGGGCAGTGATCCGGATGCAGCGGTCCATTATCTGGGAAGATTGATTGATGGGGGCTCTGATGTGATGACTATTGGCCGTCGGCTGCTGGTCATGGCCAGTGAAGATGTGGGTCTGGCTTATCCCAGCGCTATTTCTATTGTGACCGCCTGTGTCCAGGCTGCTACTATGGTAGGTTTTCCGGAAGCCAGGATCAATCTTTCCGAAGCCGTCATCCTTCTGGCATCCTGTCCCAAATCCAACGCCAGCTGCCAGGCCATAGAAATCGCCATGAGTGACCTGAAACGACGAAAGATCGGAGATGTTCCCCTTCATCTGAAGGATGCCCATTATTCGGGTGCTGCAGATCGAGGAATTGGCCTGACTTATAAATACCCCCATGATTACGGTGGATACGTTCCTCAGCAATACCTGCCCGATGATTTGTACAAAGAGGGGGTCAGCTACTATAAACCTACGGAAAATGGCAATGAGAGTGCCTTTAAAAAATATCTGGAAGGATTAAAAAAAAGAAATGACTGAAATCATAAGAGCGAAGCATGCCGGATTCTGCTTCGGAGTCCGCTCCGCCATCGACAAAACAGAAGAGACCCTGAACAGTGAAGAATACAAGGGAAAAAAGGTCTATACCTTCGGGCCGCTGATTCACAACAAAGGTGTCACCGATGAACTGGAAGAAAAGGGGGCCCGGATCCTGAAGGATTTATCCGGTACGGAACCAGGGGATGTGGTGATCATCCGTTCTCACGGAGAAGGAGAAGCCTTCTACAGAGAGGCGGAAGACCGGAAGCTGGAAGTGATTGATGCAACATGCCCCTTTGTCCTGAAGATCCATCGTCTGGTCCGGCAGGCCAGGGACGAAGGATACAGCGTTGTGGTGGTAGGAGACCGGGATCACCCGGAGGTTCAGGGAATCAACGGCTGGTGCGACAATCAGGCTATCATCATCAATTCACCGGAGGAAGCAGAATCCCTGGAGGAGGACCATCTGTTCATTGTGGCCCAGACCACCATTCGCCTGGAATTACTGGAAGAGATCCTTTCGATATTTGAAAGAAAGAATAGGGACTTTAAAGTCAACAATACCATCTGCCATGCCACCCGGGAGAGGCAGGAAAGCTGCCGGGAAACAGCGGAAATCTGTGATGCCATGATCATTGTCGGCAGTCGGGACAGCTCCAATACCAGGAAACTAATGGAAATCGCAGAAAAAACCTGTGAAAACTGTTATTTTGTTGAAAATATTGAAGATTTACCATTGAAAGATTTGCTGAAATATAATAAAATAGGACTAGCGGCTGGGGCATCGACGCCAGAACGCATAATTAAGGAGGTTATTTCAAGCATGAGTGAATTTATCACTGAAAACCAAGAAGACAATCTGATGCACGCATTGATGGAAGAAATCGAGAAGTCATTGAGATTGCCAAGAACCGGAGAAATCGTTACCGGAGAAGTCATTCAGGTAAGTGACCGGGAAGTCGTAGTGAACCTGGGATGTAAAAAAGACGGGATCATTACAAGAGACGAATTAACATTGGAAGGGGATCAGAAGCTTACTGATTTGTTCAAGGAAGGGGATGAAATCCAGGCCAAGGTCATCAAGACCGACAACGGCGACGGAAACATCCTGCTCTCCAAGAAAAAATTGGAAGTTAACGAGCATTGGGATGAAATCAATGCAGCTCTTGAAGATAGATCATTCGTTAACGTGAAAGTTGTCAAAGAAGTTAACGGTGGCGTAATTGCTTCCTACAAGGAAGTATTCGGATTTATTCCGCTGTCCCAGTTATCCGATCGTTTCGTGGAATCCGCAGCCGAATTCGTAGGCAAAGTACTGCCGGTTCGGGTTACTCGGGTAGATCAGAAAAAGGGCAAGGCCGTATTCTCCCACAAGGCATTCCTGGTGGAAGAAAAGCAGGCTAAGGTTGCAGAAATCTGGGAAGGCCTGAATGTCGGCGATGTCGTAGAGGGAACTGTTATGCGGTTCACTGATTACGGTGCATTCGTAGACATCGGCGGTCTGGACGGACTGCTCCACATTTCAGAAATTTCCTGGGGCAAGCTGAAGCACCCGCAGGAAGTACTGTCCATCGGTGAAAAGATTCAGGTTAAAATCCTGGCTATGAACACTGAGAAGGGCAAGATTTCACTGGGTCTGAAGCAGAACCAGCCGGAACCCTGGACCATCATCGACGAAAAATATCAGGTGGGTCAGATTATTTCCGGAAAGGTCGTTCAGATCAAGGATTACGGTGCATTTGTTGAGCTGGAGCCTGGTCTGGACGGACTGGTACACATTTCCGAAATCGCTCACAAGAGAGTCACCAATATTGCTGACGAACTGACTGTTGGACAGGAAGTAGAAGCAAAGATCCTGGAAATCGATAAGGATAAGAAGAGAATCAGCCTCAGCATCAAGGAAACCCTGGACAACCCGGTGGTGGAAGATGCTGCTGTGATCGAGGAAGAACTTGAAGATGCAGATTTTGCAGATGAAGAAGAATCCTCAGAAGAATAAAACAACAATAAAAAAATGACGGCCATGCCGTCATTTTTTATGTTTTTGAATCTCTAGTCCTGTTTTCTGCCGGACTCCAGCAGTTCTCTGGCATTTTCCAGAGTAGCTTTTGTAATGGACAATCCGCCGGTGAGCCGGGCTATTTCAGACAGAACCCCATCCTGATCCAGGGGTTCCACGGTGGTGGTGATTCTTTCCCCGGTATCCAGTTTGATGATACGGTAATGGTGATCCCCGAAGGCCGCGATCTGAGGCAGATGGGTGATGCACAGGATTTGGTGTTCCCGGGACAATTTGCGAAGCTTATTTCCCACCACGCTGGCAGTTATGCCGCTGATACCGCTGTCGATTTCGTCAAAAATCAAGGTCGGCAGGGCATCTCCGTTTCCCAGGATGCTTTTGAAGGCCAGCATGATTCTGGAAATTTCACCCCCGGAGGCTGTTTTGGCCAAGGGCTTGGGTACTTCTCCCTTATTGGTGCATATCAGGAATTCTACCTGGTCGGCGCCCTCTTCTCCAGGGGGGATTTCCTGAAAGAGGACATCCATCTTGGCATCTTTGAAATTTAATTCTGTCAGCTCTGCTTCCAGAAGGGATTTCAGGCGAAGTGCCGCATCCTTTCTGTCTATTGTCAAATCCCGGCAACGGGTTTTTAACAAGGTTTCCGAAGCCGTCAGCTCCTGGTTGAGATGCTCCCTGTTATAAGAGGCATCTTCCAGCAGGGATAACTGTTCCTGCAGCTGCTTTTGGTAATCCAGAATGCTTTCGATGGATCCTCCGTATTTTCGCTTCAACTGTTCAATCCGTTCCTGGCGCTCAATGGCTTGGTCGAGAGCATCCTTGTCATAGGTAAAATGATCCTGGAATTTCCGAAGTTCCTCTGCGGTGTCCTGAAGCCGATAATAGCAGTCATCCAGCACTTCCTTTTGTTGCTGGATGTCCCGGGAAAATCCTTCCGAGTGGCTGAGACTGTCTGAGGCTTTTTTGATTCGGGCCAGAATAGAGGCTTCCGTCCCGTACAACAGATCATAAGAAGTCAGCAGACTTTCGATGATTCGTTCGCTGTTTTGGAGCAGAGGAATCCGCTCGGCTAACTCCTCATCTTCTCCCGGGGCCAGATGGGCTGACCGGATTTCCTCCAGCTCGAATTCCATGAAGTCCTTCTTGCGTAAAAATTCGGCCTCGCTTTTCTGAAGGGCTGACAATTGGCTCTTCAGCCGCTGTACCTCCAGAAAGGATTGGCGAACCCCTTCCATATGGGGAAGGATCCGGTCGGGAGCAAACATGTCCACGAAGGAAAGGTGATTCTCCGGATTGAGGAGGGACTGATGATCGTATTGACCGTGGATATCAGCAAGGGTCTTGCAGAATCGGCTCAATGCTGACAGGGGTACGATCTGACTGTTGATCCGGCAGATATTTTTGCCATTCAGGGATAGCTCTCGGGTAATGACGATTTCTTCAGATGGTTCGATGCCCATTTCTTCCAGAAGTGGAATTGCTGATGGAGGGATGTGGTCGAACTGGACCTGGACCCGGGCTTTTTCTTTTCCAGAACGGATGAAAGTCGAATCAGCCCGGCTTCCCAATGCCAGACTGATAGCTTCTATGATGATGGATTTCCCTGCGCCGGTTTCACCGGTAATGATGTTGAGACCAGGGTGAAAATCCACCGACAGGTTATCGATGATAGCAAAATCGTTTATTCGGATATGAGCGATCATAGGCCACCTTCCTTACCCCAGCAATTCGTTGAATTTTTCTACCAGAAAATCCACATGAGACACATCGTCCACGACGATCATGATGGTATTGTCTCCAGCGATGGTTCCAAGCATATAGGGCAGGTTCAGGGAATCAATGGCTTCTCCTGCAGCATTGGCACAGCCGCTCAAGGTTTTGATCACGATGATATTTCCTGAGGAGGCTACACTGCGGATGGTTTCTTTGAAAATCTTGACGAATCGATCGGAGACCGGAGTATCAGCAGCTACTCCCAGGGCATACTTGTATTTACCGGCGGAGGACAGGACCTTGATCAGCTGCAGCTCCTTGATGTCCCGGGAAACGGTAGCCTGGGTCACATCATACCCGGACATTTTCAGCAGATGGGCCAGTTTTTCCTGAGTTTCAATTTCGTGCTCCTGAATCAGGTCAAGAATTTTATTCTGTCTTGAATAGCGCATAAAAGACTCCTTTCGTAAGGGGGTTTTGTATTAATAATTATACCATGAATTGTATAAAATTTTCAAGTGCCATTCTGGAGGCGAGCGGCGATGGACAAACATATGTTTGTGTGGTAAAATAAGGGCGTTCTATGATATAATATCCTTTGATTATACAGGAGATGACATGAAAATAATCGGAATCGACCCGGGATACGCCATTCTGGGCTATGGAATCATCGAAATGAAAGGCAATGCCTTCCGGACATTGGATTACGGTGCCATTACCACGGAATCGGGGATGGATATGCCCAACCGGCTGAAATGCCTGTATGCCGGTTTAATGGAGGTGATTCATCTCCATCAGCCAGAGACTGCTTCCATCGAAGAGCTTTTTTTCAACAACAACGCCAAAACGGCCCTCCTGGTGGGTCAGGCCCGGGGAGTAGCTATTTTGGCTTGTATTAATTCCGGGCTGGAGATTGCTGAGTATACGCCTCTTCAGATTAAACAGGCCTTGGTAGGTTATGGCCGGGCGGAGAAAAAGCAGGTTCAGACCATGGTCAAGACTATCCTGAAACTGGACGAGGTCCCCAAGCCGGACGATACGGCCGATGCTTTGGCTGCGGCCATTTGTCACGGTCACTGCGGCAACTACAACAAACGGGTTAAGCTGGATAAAGGGAGGATGCTATGATTCATTTCATCAGAGGGAAACTGGCCATTTTAAATCCAGGCAGCATTGTGATCGAAAACAACGGAATCGGCTACGGGCTGACGGTGCCGGAAAATTCCTCTTTCTTTCTGGCAAAGGAAGGGGAGGAGGTCTTCGCTTATACTTCGATGATCGTCCGGGAGGATGACATCAGTCTCTATGGCTTCAGCGACCGGGAAACCCAGCGTATGTTCCATCGCCTGATGAGCGTCACCGGGGTGGGGGCCAAAGCGGCCATGGCTATTTTGTCCGCTATGCCTCTTCAGGAGCTGATTCGCGCCATCCTCTTTGAGGATGCGGTCACCTTGACGAGAGCCAACGGAATCGGTAAAAAATCAGCCCAGAGAATTGTTCTGGAACTGAAGGATAAAGTGGAAGCCGCAGATGGGCTAAACGCCGGGGCCGTCCAGGCACTGACCGGTTCTCCCACGGATGCCAGGGGAGAAGCCGCAGACGGACTGATGGCTTTGGGGTATACGAAAAGTGAAGCTCTTACTGCCTTATCTAAGATAACAGAAGAAGAATTATCAGCGGAAGAATATATAAAGAAAGCATTGAAACGGCTGATGTAGACCGGTGAATCCGGTTCGATCTGCCAGGACTGAACCAGCATTACAAAGGGGAACAACCATGGAAAATGAAAACAGATTGATGGATGTCGGCATGAGAGACGAAGACGAACTGGCGGAAGGGACTCTGCGCCCCAAGCGGCTGGATGAATACATCGGCCAGAAAAAGGCGACAGAAAACCTGAAGGTCTTCATCGAGGCTGCCCAGCTTCGGGGGGAGCCCCTGGACCATGTTTTGTTTTATGGTCCGCCGGGACTGGGTAAGACCACCCTGGCCGGCATTGTCGCCAATGAGCTGGGAGTCGATATCCGGATTACCTCCGGACCCGCCATTGAACGAGCCGGGGATCTGGCCGCCATTATCACCAATCTGAATGAGCATGATGTGCTGTTTATTGATGAAATCCATCGACTCAACCGATCGGTGGAGGAGGTTCTTTACTCAGCCATGGAGGATTATGCCCTGGATATCGTCATCGGCAAGGGGCCCTCTGCCCGATCCATCCGAATCGATTTAGCCCGATTTACCCTGATCGGTGCCACTACCCGGGCCGGGAGCCTTTCAGCACCCCTTCGGGATCGTTTTGGGGTTATCAGCAAGTTTGAATTATATACGGTGGATGAATTGAAAACTATTCTAAAACGGTCCGCCAATATTCTAAATATTGAGATTGATGAAAAGTCCCTGACCATGCTGGCCATGCGCTCCAGAGGGACTCCCCGGGTAGCCAATCGTCTCCTGAAACGGGTACGGGATTTTTCCCAGGTCCGGGGGAAGGGGATCATCGATGGTGAAATCACCGAGAGCACCCTTCAGTCCCTGGATATCGACCGGCTGGGCCTGGAGGCCCTGGACCGGGATATCCTTCGGCTGATCATCCAACGGTTCAATGGTGGTCCAGTTGGCATCGATACCATTGCAGCGGCTATCGGGGAGGAACGGGTCACCATCGAAGATGTGTATGAACCTTTTCTGATCCAGGCAGGATTCCTTCATCGTACCCAAAAGGGCAGGATGGTATCCCGGGAAGCCTATCTTCACCTGGGTCTTCCCATGCCGGAAACCGAACAGTTAACCATGATTCAGGAGTAACCAATGAAACAATGGATAAATAAAATGCTAGCGGCCGGAACCGCTCTTTTGCTGCTTCTATCTCCGGGTTTTCCTACCAGCTATGGAGCCGACGGTTCGGGAACGAACAGCGCCTCCTCCACGTTGATTCGGGTAGGGCTTCAGTATACCCAGTCGGCTCTTTCTCGAACGGTCATCACAGCATCCCCCGGGCTATCCTTATGGAATCCTTCCAACGGGGCGGATGGGGCTGGTTTTATCTCCCTTGATGGGACAGCCGAAATCGTCGTGTCCATGGAAGGGGGCAATCTGAAGGCTGCTGATACCAGTGGAACAGAAGTCCAGGTTTTAGCAGGGGACCAGCTGGTAACCGTTACGTCCTTATTGAGAGAGGGATATGTCCTTTGCAGCAGGGATTACAGCAGTCGCCTGTCGGATCCGGCAGCCGGAATACTTTCCCTGATTCGGGTGGACGGCGCTCCTTACCGGGGAGCCATCGGGTTTACCATCAATGCCAACAATACCTTCCGTCTGGTCAATACCCTGACCATCGACGAATATGCCTACGGCGTCATCAACAGCGAAATGGGTTATTCTAATCCCATGGAAGCCCTGAAAGCTCAGGCGGTGGTTGTGAGGAGCTATGCACTAACCAATATGGCCCGACATGGTACCAGTGGCTATGATGTCTGTGACTCCACCCATTGTCAGGTTTACAAGGGCTATAATCAGGAGAATCCAAGGAGCAATCAGGCGGTGGATGAGACCAGTATGCTGGGTATGTACCATAACGGCGAACCGGCTACCGGTTATTTCTACAAAAACAGCGGCGGCTATACCCAAAAGGCGGAAGATGTATGGAATGCCCCAGTTGGTTATCTGAAAGCCGTATCCGATCCTTATTCTCCTCTCTACAGCTGGAATGCCGAATTTACCCTGTCAGAGCTGGAAACCAAGCTGCGAACAGCCGGTTACAAAACGGGACCCCTGACTAGCGTATCGGTCACCGGTCACAACGAATCGGGGGCGGTTGCTTCCCTGACCTTTAAGGGACAGGAAGCCGCAGTGACCCTGACAAAAGAAAAAATTCGTTCCGTTTTAGGAATGACCCAGATCAAATCCACCCATTTCAGCCTCACCAGCGCTCAGAGCCAGGCTTCCAAAGCCTGGTATGTACAGGGAAAGATCCAGACCGCTCAGGCAGGAACGAAGATCCATGTTCTCGGCGGAGGAGGAACAAAGGCCCAATTGGAAATCCGGGACAAATATGTGATTGGATCCTCGGGAATTCAGAAGCTGGAAGGCTTTACGGAGGAAATCACCGGGAGCACCCTTCGCTTTGAAGGGAAGGGGTATGGCCACGGAGTGGGAATGCCTCAGGACAGCGCCATTGCCATGGCTAAAGAAGGGGCCGGCTTTGAGGAAATCCTGAAATTTTATTATAAAGACATCGAAATCAAGTAGGAGTATACATGGACATAAACGAATTTGATTATCATCTGCCCCTGGAGCTGATTGCCCAGCATCCGGCGGACAAGCGGGAAAACTCCCGTCTGCTGGTGGTTCGCCGGGATACAGGAGAGCTGGAACACCGGCATTTTTACGACATCCTGGACTATATCCAGCCGGGAGACTGTCTGGTGCTGAACAATTCCAAGGTTCTCCCCGCACGGATCTACGGAGTCAAGCGTTCTACGGGTGCCCGAATCGAATTCCTTCTTTTAAAAAGGAAAGAGGGGGATGTCTGGGAGACCATGGTTCGTCCGGGTAAAAAGCTGAAGAACGGGGATGTTGTGGATTTCGGACCGGATTTTTCCGCAGAACTTACCGGCTATGGTGAGGATGGAACCCGACTGGCCCGTTTTCAATATGAAGGGACGTTTCTGGAACGGCTGGAGGAACTGGGCAGCATGCCCCTGCCACCTTATATCGACCGGGAAAGCACCGGGGAAGACAAGGAACGATATCAAACCGTTTACAGTGAAAGGGAAGGTTCTGTAGCAGCACCAACCGCTGGGCTTCATTTTACAGAAGAAATATTACGTAAAGCAACGGAAAAAGGCATCCATCTGGCTTTTGTTACGCTGCATGTAGGGATTGGTACCTTTCGGCCGGTGAAAACTCAGACCGTAGAAGAGCATAAGATGCACTTTGAAGAGTATGAAATCACAGAAGAAAGCGCCAGGATCATCAACGAGACCAAAAGGCGGGGGGGCCGGCTCATTTCGGTGGGAACCACTTCCACCCGGACGGTTGAAAGTGCAGCAAGGATGACAGAAAAGGGTTGGTTTCTTCCGGAACAGGATCTTCGGGGAGAAACGGATATCTTCATCTATCCCGGTTACGGTTTCCGGATGGTAGATTCCCTGATTACCAACTTTCATTTGCCCAAGTCCACCCTGATGATGCTGATTTCAGCCCTCTATAATCAGGAAGAAATCCGAAAAATCTATCAGGTAGCCGTCGAAGAAAAGTACCGATTTTTCAGCTATGGGGACGCCATGCTGATTTTATAAGGAGAAAGTCATTGAAACACGCAGTAACCTACGAACTGATTAAAAAAGATACGAAAACCAGGGCCAGAAGGGGACGGCTCCATACACCCCATGGCACCATTGAAACCCCGGTATTTATGCCGGTAGGAACGGCCGGAACGGTAAAAGCCATGAAGCCGGAAAGCCTGAAGGAAATGGGAGCCCAAATTATTTTATCCAATACCTACCATCTCTATCTGCGCCCCGGTCATGAGCTGGTCCGGGAAGCAGGAGGGCTCCACAAATTCATGAACTGGGACCGGGCTATTCTGACAGACAGCGGCGGATTCCAGGTATTCAGCCTTGGGGATCTTCGAAAGATCACCGAGGAGGGAGTCAAATTCCGATCCCACATTGACGGTTCCAGTCATATGCTGACTCCGGAAAAATCCATGGAGATTCAAAATGCCCTGGGTTCAGACATCATGATGGCCTTCGACGAGTGTGCCCCCTATCCGGCGGATCGGGATTACGTGAAGCATTCTCTGGAGCGGACCACAAGGTGGCTGAAACGCTGCAAGGATTACCATCAGAATACGGAAAACCAGTCCCTCTTTGGCATCATGCAAGGAGGCATGTACCGGGATCTTCGGGAAGAAAGCGCCAAAGCCATCGTAGACCTGGACCTGCCCGGCTATGCCATCGGCGGTCTCAGCGTGGGGGAACCCAAGGATCTGATGCTGGAAGTCTTAGACTACAGTGCGGATTTTCTGCCGGCGGATAAGGCCCGCTACCTGATGGGCGTAGGGACTCCCGATTACCTCTTTGAAGGGGTAGAGCGGGGAGTGGACATGTTCGACTGTGTCCTGCCCACCCGGATCGCCAGAAACGGAACCGCCATGACCTCCCGGGGAAAGGTCGTCATTAAGAATGCCAAGTACCAGAAGGATTTTTCACCCCTGGATCCCAACTGCGACTGCTACACCTGCCGGAACTATTCCAGGGCCTACCTGAGGCATCTGTTTAAGGCCAATGAAATCCTTTCCTCCATGCTTCTTTCAGAACACAACCTTTACTTTTTAGTGAAAATGATGGAAAATATCCGAAAGGCTATTGAGGAAGACCGATTTACCGAATACAAGAACGAGTTTTATGAAGCCTACGGGCCCTTTTAGTCAGGAGAATAGATGAGTATATGTAAACACACAGAGTTTTGCGGCGGCTGCAGCATGCAGGGCATTTCCTATGAGCAGCAGCTTGCCATCAAGGCAGATCAAGTCCAGAAGCTGCTTCAGGAGAAAAACATCCATCCCCGGGAGTATCGGGAGATTCAGGGCAGCCCTGCAGAACTGGGATACCGGAATAAAATGGAATACACCTTCGGGGATATGGTGAAGGATGGGGAAATGACCCTGGGCATGCACCAGAAGGGCCGTTTTATGTCCATCGTGACGGTGG
>JBLJBD010000134.1:0-5652 GCA_047637815.1 Anaerovoracaceae bacterium | reverse complement strand
GGGGGACTGCCCCTGGGTACCAACGGAAAAGGCCTGGTTCTTCTTTCCGGAGGCATAGACAGCCCAGTGGCTGCCTGGATGATGGCAAAGCGGGGCATGCTGATCGAAGCCCTTCATTTCCATTCCTACCCCTATACCAGTGAGCGGGCTCAGGAAAAGGTGGAGGAGCTGGCCAGGATCGTTGCCGGTTATACGGGCAATTTCAACCTGCACGTCATCAATCTGCTGCCGATCCAGGAAGCCATTGTGGCCAACTGCCCGGAAGAGGAGACCACTCTGCTGGTTCGCCGGTTTATGATGAAGATCGCTGAAAGGGTGGCACAGGACCGGGGCTGCATGATGCTGATCACCGGGGAGAATCTGGGGCAGGTAGCCAGCCAGACAGCGGAGGCGCTGGTGGTAACGGACCAAGCGGTTGCCATGCCGGTGATGCGGCCCCTGATTGCCATGGATAAGGTGGAAATCATGGATCGGGCCCGGGACATCGGCACCTATGAAACCTCCATCCTGCCCTATGAGGACTGTTGTACCGTATTTCTGCCCAAGCATCCTAAAACAAAACCAAAACTGGATGCTATACTGGCTTCCGAATCCCTTCTGGAGGTCGAAGCCCTCATAGAAAAAGCCCTGGAAAGCAGGGAAGTGGTCCGGATTCAACCAACTTTATAAGCAGGTCTGAAAACTGGCGGTTTTTTTATTGGAGGCTTAAGAGCAACAAAAAGCGAGTGTATCCAACCCATTTCGGGCTGGATACACTCGCTTTTATCTATGAGGTTTGAAGAGTAGCAAGGTTATAATTTGTCTGCCATAAAGGCTTCGTACCCATCGGCCCATTCCCCGTTCAGGGTTTCAGCGGCCTCGGCAGCGATGGTCATGGGACGTTCCATGGCGGTCAGGACGGCCTGAGGGACTTCGGCGGGGAGTTCATCCTCTGCTCCGTTCCACTCTTCCCGATCCCGATTCCATTCCGGAAAATCCTCGATTTCCGGAGAGGGGAAGTCTACGCCAAGGATGCCGACTACTTTGCCGTCGCTGTTGTAAACGGGTGCGAAACCGGACCAGACGGGAACATCGTCATCCCAACCGGATCTTGCGGTAGCCGGTTCTCCCTCCATGGCTTCAGTAAACTGAACTTCCCAGCCATAATTGGTGAGGAAATCATCCGGTTCTTCGGATCCGTCTACTGTGATCAGAAAGTCGTTGTCGTCGTTGGGAACCATCATGTAGACATAGTAGGCACCAGACTCGGTGCGAATGCCATCCAGGGATTCCTTGAGGGCCAGATAGTCTTGGTTTTGCAGGATGTCCGTTTCTTCTTCGGGTCCGGCAGGCTCCTGGCCGCCGCCACAACCGGTCAATACCAATGTCAGGATTAAAAGGGTCGTTAGAACAAGTCGAATTCGGCTTTTTTTCATAGATTCCTCCTTTTTAGCTACAGGTATTTTATATCACTTTATCATGGGGTCGCCACCTTCGCAATGAATGGGAGCAGCGGACAGCAAATTCGGCAAATTCGTTTCAATGATATCGTAAAAAACTGTCCATTTTTGAAGAAAATAGGCAGTATATTCTGAAAATTGTTGAAATTGTTAAGGAAAAAACACAAGTTACAGCCGAAATCCAACCTTGGCACATTCAAAGAATTCAGAATATATCAAATATGGGAGCATGGGCCTTAAAAGTGGAAAAAACACTTGCAAATTAGGGGGAAATAGTGTTTACTAATAGGTGTGAAGTTGTTATAAATTTAACATTATTTGTGAAATATAGGGCGTAGCAACATCACAAAAGGGTTAGGTATGACCGTCAGAAATATTTACTAAGGAGGCAATTACATGAACTTTCAACTAACGAAAGAACAAGAATTCGTAAGGAAAATGGTAAGGGATTTTGCTGTCAAGGAAGTTGAACCGATTGCAGCAGAAATTGATGCTGAACACCGGTTTCCCACAGAGAACGTAGAAAAAATGGGAAAACTGGGGATGCTTGGCGTACCATTCCCCAAAGAGTACGGCGGTTCCGGCGGGGATCAGCTTTCCTATGCCATCACCGTGGAGGAATTATCCCGGGTATGTGCATCTACAGGAGTAATCTGTTCCGCTCATACTTCTCTTTGCTGCTGGCCCATCTATAACTGGGGTACGGAAGAGCAGAAGCGGAAGTATCTGCCGGATCTTCTTTCCGGGAAAAAACTGGGGGCTTTTGGTCTTACCGAACCCGGTGCCGGTACCGATGCTGCCGGTCAGCAGACAAAGGCTGTGGACATGGGGGATCACTGGCTGATCAATGGATCTAAGGTGTTCATCACCAACGGTGGTTATGCGGAGACCTTCATCGTTATGGCCATGACCGACAAATCCAAAGGAACGAAGGGCATCAGTGCCTTTATCATAGAAAAGGAGGACGAAGGATTCTCCATCGGCAAGACCGAAGACAAAATGGGAATCTGTGCTTCCTCTACTACCGAGCTGATCATGGTCAACTGCAAGATTCCCAAAGACCGAATTCTGGGCAACGTAGGGGATGGCTTTAAGGTTGCCATGTCTACGCTGGACGGCGGACGTATCGGAATCGCTTCTCAGGCACTGGGAATTGCCCAGGGTGCTCTGGATGTGACCGTAGAATATATGAAGGCCAGAAAACAGTTCGGCAAGAAATTGTCCCAGATGCAGGCTCTTCAGTTTGAAATCGCTGATATGAAGACCCGGATCGAAGCATCAAGACTGTTGATCTACAAGGCAGCAGACATGAAGGAAAGACACCTGCCTTATGGTCCCTACTCTGCCATGGCGAAGCTGTTTGCAGCAGAAACCGCTATGTACGTAACCACCAAGGCTGTTCAGCTTCACGGCGGATACGGCTATACGAAGGATTATCCGGTGGAAAGAATGATGAGAGATGCCAAGATCACCGAGATCTACGAGGGAACCTCTGAAGTCCAGAAGATCGTCATCGCTGCATCGGTATTCAAATAGAACAGAGGGAGGATAAGAATATGGCATTGAAAATAATCGTCTGCGCTAAGCAGGTACCGGACACCAATGAGATCAAAATCGATCCGGTCAAAAATACACTGATTCGGGAAGGCGTTCCCAGCATCCTCAACCATGACGATGCAAACGCTCTGGAAGAAGCCCTGAAAATCAAAGACCTGTATCCTGACACCCATATTACGGTTATCACCATGGGACCGCCCCAGGCGAAGGATATGCTGATCGAATGCATGGCCATGGGTGCCGATGAAGGAATCCTGGCATCCGACCGGGCACTGGGAGGCTCCGATACCTGGGCAACCTCCAATGCACTGGCTGCTGTCATCGAAAAAATCGGCGAATATGACATCATCTTTGCCGGTCGTCAGGCCATCGACGGGGACACTGCCCAGGTAGGCCCCCAGATCGCTGAAAAATTAGGAATTCCTCAGGTTACCTATGTGACTGAGTTTGAGATGGATAAGAACATGAAAGACATCACCGTGAAGAGAGCCCTGGAAGATGGCTATGAAGTCATCAAGATCCAGACTCCCTGCATGCTGACAGCCATCAAGGAACTGAACAACCCCAGATATATGACCATTGGCGGCATCTTCGACGCCTGCAAGAAGGAAATCCCCACCTGGGGAGCGAAAGATCTGGGTGTCGATCCGGTAAAAGAAGTGGGACTGGATGCTTCTCCGACAAACGTATTCCGCTCCTTCACCCCTGCTCCCAAGGGCAAGGGCATCATGATCGAAGCGGACAGCAATCAGGAAGCTGCACAGAAGCTGCTGATCAACCTTAAAGCAAAACACGTAATCTAATAGGAGGAGGAACCACTTATGGCAATAGTAGTAATCAAAGATAAATGTAAGGGCTGCAAGCTTTGCATCAAAGCCTGTCCCTTCGGCGCCATCGATATGATTGGCAAACTGGCCGAAATCAATGAAAAATGTACCGCCTGCAAGCAGTGTATTCCTGCCTGTCCCTTCGATGCCATCGAGGATACGGAAGCCAATGCAGAAGCAGTGGATCTGTCCGCATACAAGCACATCTGGGTTTATGCAGAACAGCGGGGCGGAAAAATGATGAACGTTGCCCTGGAACTGATTGGTGAAGGATACCGACTATCCAGAGAAATCAGCGAAGATACCAAAGTCTGCGCGGTTCTGGTTGGCGACAAGGTGGATCACCTGGCAAAAGAGTGCTTCGAATACGGAGCCGATGCGGTTTATCTGATGGAAGACCCCAACCTGAAGAATTTCACCACCGACGGATACACCAAGGCTATGGTAGATGCCTGCAGAGAATACAAGCCTGAAATCGTCATCTTCGGTGCCACCCATATCGGTCGTGACCTGGCTCCCCGAGTGGCTGCCAGACTCAATACCGGTCTGACAGCAGACTGCACCCGGCTGGACGTACGGGTATCCACCTACATCGATTATGCAAAGAAGAACACCACCCTGGACACTTCATCCCTGGATGAAAATGATCCCAGCACTGGCCTGAAGCAGACTCGTCCGGCTTTCGGCGGCAACCTGATGGCTACCATCATCTGCCCCAAGACCCGGCCCCAGATGTCAACGGTACGTCCCGGCGTCATGCAGAAGAGAGAACCGGTTCCCGGAGCCACTGGCGAAATCATCAAGGTCGCTGTGGACGTGAAAGAATCGGATATCCGAACCAAGGTTGTTGAAATCGTTAAATCTGCCAAGGAACTGGTTTCCCTGACCGATGCAGAAATCATCTGCTCCGGTGGACGAGGACTGGGCGATGCTTCCGGTTTTGAACTGATCAAGAAGCTGGCGGACAAAGTAGGCGGTGTAGTCGGTTCTTCCCGTGCAGCTGTAGATTCCGGATGGATCGATCACTCCCATCAGGTAGGGCAGACGGGAACCACCGTTAAGCCGAAAATCTATTTTGCCTGCGGAATCTCCGGTGCTATCCAGCATCTGGCCGGCATGCAGACTTCCGATATCATCGTCGCCATTAACAAGGATCCGGATGCTCCGATCTTTGAAGTGGCAGACTACGGAATTGTGGGAGACTTGTACAAGGTCATACCTCAGATTATCGAAGAGTGGGACAACGCTGAAAAATTATACGATGCGTCCACCAAATAAAAAGAATATGATATAATAAAGAGCGGGAATCGATTTTCCCGCTCTTTTAATTGAGATTGGAGGATAAGGATGCAGGAGCAAGTGAAAAAAACCATGGAGGCCCTGGCCGGAAACGGCTTTGAACCCTTTTATTTTGAAACGGCCGAGGAAGCCCTGGAGGCTTTGTATAATGAGATCTCTCCAGAAGAAACCGTAGGAATCGGTGGTTCCATGACCATCATCAACATGGGAGTCCGGGAAAAGCTGGAAGAGCGGGGCATTCGGGTCATCACCCATAACAGGGAACCGGATCCTGAGAGGCGGAAAGCACGGATGAGAGAAGCTATGCTCACGGAGGTATACCTGACCAGCTCCAACGCCATCACCGAGGATGGAAAACTGGTCAATATTGACGGGACCGGCAACCGTCTGGCCAGCATGCTCTTTGGCCATGACCGGGTGATTTATATCTGCGGAGTTAATAAACTGACAAAGGATGTTTATGAGGCCTATGCCCGGATCAAAAAAATTGCAACCCCCCGAAATACGGAAAGGCTGCAATATGATACCCC
>JBLJBD010000133.1:0-3402 GCA_047637815.1 Anaerovoracaceae bacterium | reverse complement strand
AAAGAAAAATAATGCTATAATATTGCTAATTTATCGGAAAGGAGGGCTTCTGTTGAATAATCATCAAAAGGACTTTCAATTTGAAAAGGAGCAATACTTCAATCAGTCCAATCTGGTCTACATCAATACGCTGATTTTTTGCGGGATTCTTTCCCTTATATTCTTTTTTCTGGTGGGCAGCACGCTGGCAGCTATTTTTAATCTGGGCGGCATGGGAGTTGCTGCAATAGCCATCCTGCTAAACCAGCGGGATCGCTACGGCACCGGAGCATTCCTTTATATTAGCTTTATCTCCCTGATTTCACTGGGAGAGGTTCTTCTTTTTGGTCTGGACGCCGGATTTCATTACTTTATCTTCAACATGGCCGGTTTGATTATATTCACCAACTGGAAACCCTGGCTGAAATTTCTGGGTGTGGTGCTGGAAGCCTTGCTGCTGTCACTGATGTTCATTGCTGCCTACGGAAAGGAGCCGGTCTTTACCCTCAATGTTGGGATGATCCTTTTCTTTCATGGGATCAACGTCATGCTCAACATTGCCGGCATCGCCAACTCCGCCTATTATTACAGAAACATCGCCAGCCGGGCCCATCATCGAGTCCGGGATCTGGCCAGCATGGACTATCTGACCAGTCTGATGAACCGGACCTCTTTCGATGCCTACGCATCCACCACTTTCCGGGAACGACGGAAACCGGGAAAGAATCTGGGGATTCTGCTGCTGGATATCGACCACTTCAAGCGGGTCAACGATACCTGGGGCCACCTGTGCGGTGATGAATTGCTCCGCCAGTTCGGAGGGCTGCTTTCTCAGAACATTCGAGCCGGCGATTTTGCTGCCCGTTACGGGGGCGAAGAATTTGTCATCATCACGTTGGTAGAAAACGCGGAAAAGCTTTGGGATTTTGCCGAGCGACTGCGGATCGCCACGGAAAATATGGTTTTTTCCTGTGACACCGGAGAACATCGAATCACAGTCAGCATCGGCGCTCTCTTTGTTCCATCCGATGAAGAAATCAGTCACATCCGAGCCATCGAAATGGCGGACCGATTATTGTACCGGGCTAAGGAAGAGGGCCGCAATCGGGTTATTATCGAAGAAACGGCTGGCAGAAATTAATCTGCCAGCCGTTTTTTTTTATGATTATTTTGCAACTTAATAGTTGACTTCTAAGTTTTTAACCCTTGTAGATTATTTTCTTTACTGGCCCATCTGCATCATCTGGGTCATGTACTGGCCATAGTCAATCACTTTTGCGCCAGCCGGAACAGTCAGGTCCGGTTTCTTGGAAGTTTCCGTTACTTTGGAGTCCATTTCCATAACCAGCTTCATCAATCCCGTCATTTCCATGCTCATAAAGATATCAGAATTATAAGTGTCTCCACTAATATCCATTGTCAGGGACACGGTTTCATCTCCACCGGAAGCTTTCATGCTGTAATTATACAGGGCATCCTTGCTTTCCTTGATGACGATATCCGCCTTGATGTTGGCGTCCTTCAGGGTTTCTGCCATCTCAGCCATTTCCGCAGCATCGGTGGTGATTCCCAGTTCCAGGGCGGTTTTAGCCATGGCCGCCAGGAGCTTTGTCTGATCCAGGGTCAGGGTGTGGGTGGTAATGCTTCCGGAAGTCTGGGATCGGAATGCCTGATCTCCCATCAGGTTCTTCATAAAGGCATAAGCCGTCTGAATTTCCTTATAGGTATCCATATCCGCTGTTTCCATGGACATGAACATGACCGGAAGCAGTTCAGACATGCTCACCTTGGAGGAAGCCATGTCCATCAGGGGTCTCATATCGATGCCCAGGGCATCATAGGTATCATACAGGTTCATCTTCATCCAGGTGTCGGCAGTGAAGCTGGGATCCATAGTGGCAAAGAGGGCGGAATTCATGTACATATCTCCGCTTTCTCCATCCATCTTGATCTTCATGTTGATGTTGTTGAACATTTCCAGCATGGGTGCCATCTGGGCCTTTTCTTCCGGAGTCATGGCTGCCATCATATCACTCATATCCATGGCATAGGTCATGACCATATCCACATCGGCTTTCTGCTGCACGCCATTGATCTTTCCGCTCATGCCCATGCTCACCGGAGTGGTTGAACCCGGAATAGTCATATTGATATCCCCGGTAAAACTGCCAGTGGTTTCATAGGCTTTTTCCATATCCAGATTGGTGGACATCATCAGCGCCAGGATGGAAAAGTCCTGATCCGCATTGGCAAACAGTTCGTTAAAATCCATGATGACTGCCGTTTTATTGGCAGCGTCCCAGCCGACGGTGTTGCCCAGGGCTTCGGCCATGAACCTTGCGCCTACCAGGGTCCTGCCGGTTCCTTTGTCGATAAAGGGAGCCACATCGGTTTTCTTCACGGTAGTGGTACCGTTTTGAATCACGTTGATGTCCTTGCTGCCTACAGCAAACTTCAATTCCATTTCATCGGTTTTCGCTGTGACCATTTTGGTTGCATTGTCATAGGAAACCTCAGCCCCCATGGTCTCCAGAATCTGACGGAAGGGAACCATCGTCCTGCCATCCACGATTTTGGGCACCGCATCGGTAAAGGCGATATTCTTCCCGTTGTACTGAACCTGAATCCCTGGTTGTTCTGCAGCGACAGCTGTAACAGCCGAAGCCAGCATCAGGGTCAGAACCAGTGTCAGGGCTAAAATTTTAGCCAGCGTTTTTTTCATTTGTTCTTCCTCCTCTTCATCCCATATAATTTATTTATGTACGCATGAATGATTAATCTTATTAATTATATCACGTTTGTAACTAGTTCGACAAAAATACTTGATATTTTTTTAACATAATTTTGCTTTTATTTTTTAACAATTTTGCCCTTTTTATTTTGGTTTGCACAAATACCAAGATGCTCGGGGACCCACCCTCAAAACCTGCACATGAGAAAAGCAACGCTTGTTTTCGGCCGCTACCGAAATCCTGGATTCCATCCTGCAATCAGCCATTTCCTTCTCTGCAATCTTTATGAATCGGAAATAATCCCCGCCTTCCATCCATTCAGCAATGGAGGTCATAAGAGACCGCTCCCTATTGTAGTCGTGAACGATGACCAGTTCCCGGGCCACCCGGCTCATTTCTGAGTAGAGCTTATGTCGGTCTTCCGGCTGGAGGCCGTGGGCCACATAGGAGGTAATCGCTACATCGAAGCTCTTGTCAGGAAAGGGCAATCCTTCGAGGACATCCCCTTCTATGAGAGTCGGCCTCATCTTTAATTCATGCACTCCATTTTCTCCTGCTTCATGTTCCCCTGTTTTTCCTCTTGCAATTTCCAGCATCTTAACAGCCGGCTCCACTCCCGTCACCACCATCCCCCTGTCCGCCAGGACGCTGCAAAGGGCTCCCGTTCCGCATCCTACGTCGATAACCGACT
>JBLJBD010000132.1:0-15835 GCA_047637815.1 Anaerovoracaceae bacterium | reverse complement strand
GGTGTGGTGGATCTTCCCATCGGTCGTCCGGACCCGGAGCGGCTGCAGAGAGCCGTCATGACGGAGGGAGGTTCCCCCTCGGTTACCCGCTACGAAGTCCTGGAAGAACCAGGCGGAGCTTATAGCCTGGTTCAGCTTCAGCTGGAAACCGGCCGAACTCATCAGATTCGGGTGCATATGGCCCATCTGGGTCACCCGGTTCTGGGAGACCATCTCTATGGAGAGGAGCATCCCCAATTGATCGACAGGCAGGCCCTCCACTCTTATTCACTGGCTTTTCTGCACCCGGTAACAGGAGAACCCATAAAAATAACCGCTCCCCTTCCCTCTGACATGGAGGAAGCCCTGGAGCGGCTGAAACGGAATAACAAATAGTTCCCTATTTTACTTTTCAAGCAGGATTTCTTTGACGATGTCCACATCGGACTTGACGGGAATGTATAGGAGACCTCTTTTCTGACGGGTTTCCCTCCCCTTTCCGGTGATCAGAATCACACTGTTGTCTGCTGCATCCCGGATGGCTGTCCGAATCGCTTCTTCCCGATCTTCGATGATGAAACATTCGCAGCCTTCTTTTTCTTCGGAAATGTGGCTGGCAATCTCCTCGCAAATCTTGAGAACCGGTTCTTCACCGGCATCTTCTTCTGTAATATAGGCTTTATTCGCCATTCGACCGGCAATGGAGCCCAGTTCTTTTCGCCGAGCCTGAGCTTTTTTCCCAGGACAGCCGAAAACGATGGAAATCTCACTTTCGGGAAAATCTTTTTTCATCGCAGCAAAAAGAGATTCGAAGCTCATTTTATTGTGGGCATAATCCACCACAATCTGGATGTTCCGTTTTTTGTCCCGGAAGACCTCCATCCGGCCGCTGACTTTTGCTTTTTTCAACCCTTTTTCAATGTAATCCATGGGAATGTGAAGGGCATAGGAAATGGCAATGGCTGCCAGTGCATTATAAACATTGAAGTATCCCGGCATGGAAAGCCGGATTTTTTTGCAGAAACTATCGCTGCATACCGTGAAATCTGTTCCCCTGGAGCCGGTTTGGATGTCTTTTGCATAGATATCTGCCGTTTTATCGATTCCATAGGTAACCAGAGACGGTGCCTCTTTGGCTGCTTCCAAAATCTGTTCCCGGAAATCAATGTCCATATTTACCACGGCGATATCGCATTGTCGGAATAGGAGGAGCTTGGACTGAAAATAATCCTCAAAGCTGTCGTGTTCGATATCGCTGATGTGATCTTCGCCGATGTTTAGAAAACATCCTACATGAAAACGAACCCCCAAAACCCGCTCATATTTCAGAGCCTGGCTGGAAACTTCCATCGTCAGATATTCGATTCCCCGGGATACTGCATTGGCAAAATGCTGGTGGAGTTCCAGGGTCTCCGGAGTCGTCAGGTGGGACTCTTCCTTTATGACCCCATCGTAGTTGTCAATGCCGGAAAGGATCGCGCTGGCCGGTTGTTTCATATCCTTCAGATAGGCATCCAAAATATGCCTCATAAAATACGCTGTGGTGGACTTTCCCTTTGTCCCGGTGATTCCAATCAGATGAAGCTTTTCCCAGGCATGATCGGAAAAAGCATCTCCCAGATAAGCCATGGCTTTTCGGATATCCTGAACCAGAATAACCGCTGCCTGCTTCCCTTCCAGGTCATAAGCCTGCTCACTGACATAGGCAATCCCTCCGTTGTCCAAGGCCGAAAGCAAATAGCGGGGAGAAAAATGGGCTCCCTTGCAGACAAAAAGACTGTTCATGGTAACCTGTCCGGAATGATAATGGACATCCCGCAGGATCAAATCTTCTGATATCCCATTGGCATCGAAGGAAAGAAGGATCCCTTTTTCCTCCAGCAATTTCTTTACCTGCTTCAAGGTGATTTCCGACTTTTTCATTTTGTCTTTCCTTCCTGCTTTAATGTATGACCGCATCGGATGATGGACCGTTCCACCAGTACCGACATGGCATCCAGATAAAAATCTCCCAACCCGAACCGTTCTTTGAGGACCGATAATTCTGTACAAGCCAGAATCACCCGATCGCAGCCCAGATGCTGCATTTCCCGCTCAACAACATCAAAATCTCCGGGGGATAAAGGTCCTCCGTCCTTGACTCCATCATAAATCAGAGCCATGACCTTTCGTTGTATTTCTTCGGATGGTATGACCGGTTCCATCCCCTTCTTGTGGATTTCCTGCTGGTAAAGACCGGTACGGATCGTTCCGTCGGTGGCCAGAATGCCAACTTTCTTTTGGTCTTCCCCCAGGGAGGTTACGGTTTCTCGAATCATATGGATGATGGGCGTAGAAATTTCTTCCTGAATCCGGTCCAGGAAATAGTGGGAAGTATTGCAGGGAACCGCAATCTGATCAGCACCCATGGACTCCAGCAGGCGGGCATCTTCCAGGAGCTTGCTATACAATTGGTCCGTGTTTCCCTTCAGAATCGCTTCCGTCCGGTCCGGCATGGATGCATGATTCAGGATGATCATGTTCAGATGCTCCTGATCTTTATGGGCCTCGGTATTCTCTATGATCCGTCCGTAGAATAATTGGGTTGCCAGTGGCCCCATCCCGCCGATGACGCCTAAAATTTTCCTGCCTTCTTCCTTCATTCACCCTCCTGTGAGCTACTTGCCCAGATATTTCTTATATTTATAGTAGTGGCCCAGCATGGATCTTTTCAAACGAAGCCATCGGGCTGGTGTGAAATCCTCTTTATAAAACAACGGATTTACCATTTTACCTTCCCGGATCAGCAACTTGATTTCTTTCTGATATACCGACGACTTGATATAGGTCAAAGCAACCCCAATGGGCACCACCATCCACAGGCTTTTCTTGTCGACGATTTTCAGCGGCAGTTCACGTTGACAGATCAAATCCTCCACCAGATATCGGGCCAGATTTTCACCGGCATTGGTAACGTAATAATTACTCCTGCCCTGACGGGTATTGATTTCAAAAACCTTGTATTTGCCATCCCTTTGGTCGTATTTGATGTCAAAATTGGAAAAACCCACATAGGCCATATCTTCTAAGAACTTTTTAAATTGTTTTTCAACGGCTTTATTGCTTTCGGTTATGATCACCGCATGATTGCCTATTCCGTGGGGAGTATGTTCTTCCAGAAGCACGTGACCCAGACACATCAGCCGGACCTTCCCTTCCTTATCGGAGTAGTTGGTCAGTACCCTCATAAAGGTATCATCACCGGGGATAAAGTCCTGTATAATGACAGTATCATCGTATCCGGACAGGTAAATCCGGTCCAGGATCTCATGAAGTTTCTCTATGCTGGAGCACTTAAATACCTTATCCTGACCGGCAAAGGGGTGCTGCCAGTAGAGGATTCCATTGGAGGGTTTTACGATAAAGGGAGGTTCAAAGGGCAGATAAAAATCATGACCCAATTCCTTCCGATGAACGAAGGTGCTGGGATAATCCACGCCGGAAGCTTCACAGAGTTCGTAAAAATGCTCCTTGTGAATCAGCCGGTTCATCAAGTCAATGTCGATATAGGGGGCTATCACGTTTTCCGGGAAAGCCTTTTTATTGGCGCTGATCAACTGAACATAACTGTCCCCGCAGCCGATGAGCAGAATTTTACTATAAGAATTTTCCGAGGCAAATTCCAGTACAAGGCGGAGAAAAGTATCCTGCTGGTCGGCTTCTTCTACGGGGCGATATTCCAGGATCTGGCTGCCGACACAGGGGCCGGAGGCATATTTTCCATAAACCACCGATTTTACTCCGTATTCCTCATGAAAAGCTCTGGCCATGCTGTATACATTGATATCCCCTGCAAAAAGCAGGGGGATAAAGTCAAGATTCATAATTGTAGTCTCCCTCTTGGACCCTGGGCCTCAGGCTTCCGGTCACCATTTCATAAAAAGCGGTCTGGGCTGTTCCGATGTAGGGAAGCAACAACAGCCAGCCTAAACCTGCTGGAATGGATGCCAGGATCGCCCATCCGATGAAGCTGATGTTCAGGCAGAAAAATTTCCACTTATTGCCCTGCATCAGGTATTTGCTATCCTCGATACACTCCATGATATCCTTATCCGGATGATCGGCAAGGATATAGAAGGCCTGACTATAACGAATAGCGGCAATGATGCCAGGCACAATGAAAAGCAAGGTCCAAAGCAGGATCAAGATGCTGGTCACCAACCGAAGCAGCGCCGCTTTTACAAAATAATCAAACCCGGTGAAAAGGATCGCCACGCTGATTTCCTGATTCCGGAAGAGCCGGATAAGGAAAAAACAGGTGCCCAGGGCTACAGGGCCTCCGATCAGGATCGTCACCAGATTGAGTAAAAAACTTTCTGAAGCAGACTGGCCTTCCATCATTCTCTCAATAATACCGGCAGGTACTGCCACCAGAAGAGTAGCCGTCAGCATGGTCAGGACGGCAGTCGGCCACTTTCCGGCCAGGGCTACCCGGGCAAGACCCCGGATGTTGGCGGAAAGCTCCGTCACGATTGTATGATTCATCCCTATTATCCTTTCCAAGTCAAATATCTTACTTATTATAACCCAATTCCCGATTTGTTTCAATAAAAATGGCAGCCAATCTGAACTGGCTGCCAAGGTAGTATAAGATTAATACAGGCTTGCAAAGATTTCCCGGATGTCTTCGGCGGAGAAGGGAACATAGTTGTTGCCCAGCAGTCTCTGCTGATTGTCCACGGTACTCTTTGTGAATTCATCGATCTGAGCTTCCGTCATGCCGTAATCCCGAAGAGGCTTCTTCACAATCAGTTTATTCAGGAATTTTTCCAATTCATCGTACACTTCCGGACCATCGCTGCATCCCAGAATATCCGCAAAAATCTTGTTGGCTTCTTTAATTTTTCCATCCGGATTTTTCTTCATGTACATCTTGAATACTTCAGTGAAGAACTGATAGTTGGCTTCTCCGTGGGCTACATGGAATGCTCCGCCGATGGAATAGGACAGAGCGTGTACTGCTGCACAGCCTGCATTTCCGAAGGCGATTCCGGCATAGCAGGAAGCCAGGACGAACTCCTTCAGATGCTTCATTCTTTCTTCTTCGCCCTTCTCTACGATTTCCTTGTATCCGGCCATAATCATTTCAATAGCCTTCAGAGAATACATTTCTGTAAAGGGAGAAGCTTTGGGGGAGAGGAAGGATTCAATAGCATGAATCAAGGCGTCCACAGAACTGGTTACAAAGAATTTGTAAGGAAGTCCCTTGATTGTTTCCGGAACTAGTACGGCCACATTCGCATAGGTTTCGTCTACTGCGATTCCCTTTTTTACATGGAGGGATTTCAGTTCCGCAATCGCTACATTGGTCACTTCGCTTCCGGTACCGCAGGTAGTGGGAACGACAACCAGTTCTTTAATCTTCTTGGGAGCAACTGCACCGGTGAAAAGGTCTACGGATTTTTCAGGAACATCCAGTGCCAAAACTTTACAGATGTCTACGATGGTTCCGCCACCGAAGGCAATGATCCGGTCAAAGTCATATTTCTTCATTTCCAGAGCCATGGCGTCGATCATTTCATCAGAAGGCTCTCCTGCTCCGAATTTTTCCTGGAAAATAACGTTGGTTTCCACATTCAGAGGAACAACATAGGGGGTATACATCCATTCGTTGGTAACCAGAAGGTCTCTTTTACCAATCTTAAATTCGTCATTAAATTCTTTGAAGGTCTCAAAATAGTAAACTTTAGGTACGACTCGCAGTGCTAACATAAGTTACCTCTCACTTTCTAAAACTCAGCGTTAAAACGTTTTTTGAACTCTTCCTTCAGCTCCTCCCGGAAGTCCGGATGAGCGATGTTAATGAGGTTTCTGGCTCGTTGCTTCAGCGTCTTGCCCTTCATTTCGGCGATTCCGTATTCGGTGACGATGTAGTCCACATCGTTTCTGGATGTGGTGACAGCTGCTCCCTGTTCGATAAAAGGAACGATTTTAGAAATCAGGGTGCCATCCTTTTTCTTGGCCACAGAAGGCATGGCGATGATGGCTTTTCCCAGTCCGTCTTTGGACATAGCCGTACCTCGAACAAAGTCTACCTGACCACCTACACCGGAAAATTGACGGGTTCCGATGCTGTCGGAGACAACCTGACCCATAAAATCAACAGCCAGGCAGGCATTGATAGAAACCATCTTGGTACACTCTGCTACTACGCAGGGGTGATTGACGTAATCCACTGTTCTCATTTCTACCATGGGATTCTTATTGGCAAAATCATAAAGCCGTTTGGTTCCCATCAGGAATGTCACAACCATTTTACCGGGGTCCAATCCCTTTTCTGAACAGGTAATGACGCCGGCTTCAAAGAGCTCTACCACACCATCCGAAATCATCTCGGAATGGATGCCCAGGTTTTTCTTGTCCTTCAGGGAGTGAAGAACCGCGTCAGGAATGGCTCCGATTCCTAACTGCAGGGTGGATCCGTCTTCAATAAGGGTTGCACAATGACATCCTATGGCTTGCTCGATTTCTCCGATTTTCGGCAGACCCAACTCCGGCAACGGATGAGAGGTCTCGACGAACCGGTCGATTTCTGAAACATGTATAAAGGTGTCGCCGTAAACAACGGGAACCTGATCGTTGACTTCAGCCAGAACCACTTTTGCTGTTTTTACAGCCTGGATCGTATAGTCCGAGGAAACACCAACACTGCAGAAACCGTGATCGTCCGGAGGAGATACCATCACCAGACAGACATCCACCGGGAATAGCCCTTTACGGATAAAAGACGGAACTTCATGGAAAAACACCGGAGTAAAATCCCCATGACCCTCTGAAATGGAATCTCTGGTGCTGGGACTGCAGAACCAGCCATTGAATTTAAAGTTGCCTTTGTATTCCGCTTTAGTATATTCGCCCTTCCCTAAGGTAACCATGTGACATACTTCCACGTCTTTATAGGACTCTGCGTTTTTCATCATCGCTTCAACCAGAGCGGGAGGTTCTGCCACCGCATGGGCAAACACCACCTTGTCTTCCGGTTTGATCAGTTTTACCGCCTCATCGGCCGTACACTTTCTTTCCTCATATAATTTCTTCCAATCCAATCTCGTACCCTCCAATTCAAATTTTTATTCGAAATCCTTTAAAATCTGTATGGTCTTGTCAACATCTTCGGAATCATAAACCTTTACCACGCCCCGTCGGGTTCGGTAATGGTCATAGGATGCGCAGCAATTGGTGCAGCCGCCGATTACCAGGATCACGTCATACAAATGATCCTCTTTGGCATAATCAAATTCTATTTCATCTTTCAACTGAGTTCTGATTTTTTCGTAGGCTTCTCCCCGATCGAAACGGGGATTGCAACCCCCGCAGAACCGTACGCCACATTTCATAATTATTCCTCTTTTTGGTAAATAAGCCGCCCGGCTAGGCCAGGCGGCTTCAGTTCTATTCCCGGCTTATTTAATGTCCAGGATATCCTTAGCCAGATTCTTCTTGCCTTCGATATTGCCCTGACGGGAAATCATGATTCTCTGTGCCTGCGGGGAACCAGCTCCGTGGAGGGATTCAGTTCTGTAGCCGACTGCGGCGGATCCCAGGGAAATGTTTTCCAGGAATCGCAGGACCTTCATTCTTTCTTCGGTGGTGCAGACCGGTGTTCCGGCAAAGTACTTGTTGCAGATTTCTCCGATGGTTTCTCCGTTCTTTCCTACCGGCAGTTCGGAGTCGAAATCTCTTGAAGAGGGCATGGTAACCATCAGGCCACCGGCAATGTCTTCAGCCAGACGAACGATTTCGTAGGGGAATCTGGTAACGTTCTGCTTACATACATTGGCCAGCAGCAGATCGATCTGATAGTTTCCGGAAGCAGTAGCATGGCCTTCCGAAGAGCAGGCAATACCGCAGCAATACAGGGTTTCGTTCAGATGAGTCATTTCAATCAGTTTGTCCTTGATGTGGGCAGCTTTGGACGCTCCGTTGTAATCAGCAGCCAGAGCAGATGCTCCGATGACCACGTCGCCAACACCAACCTTGCAGCCACCGTAGGACTGTCTGTGATATCCGGCAAATCGCTCAACCAGCATGGTTGCAAATTCATATTCGCCGCAAAGGAAGATTCGGTCATTGGGAACGAAAACATCATCAAAGACAACCAGGGCTTCCTGACCGCCATATTTAAAGTTACCCACGTCGATCTTGGCATTGGGTTCCATTTTTCTGGTGTCACAGGACTGTCGTCCGTAAATCATATAAATGCCTTCTGCATCGGTAGGAATAGCAAAGGATACCGCATAATCCTTATCGTCTTCACCCATAGCCATGGTGGGCATGATCAGATGCTCGTGGGAGTTGATGGAACCGGTCTGATGGGCTTTTGCTCCCCGAACAACGATACCGTCCGGTCTTCTTTCAACGATATGCATGAACAGGTCCGCATCTCTCTGCTTGGAAGGAGCCAGTCCTCTGTCACCCTTGGGGTCGGTCATAGCGCCATCCACAACCAGATCGTTTTCCTGTACGAACTTGATATAGTTCAGGAAGTTCTGATGATAAGAAGTTCCATATTTCTGATCGATTTCAAAAGTTGTGGAATACACAGCGTTAAAGGAGTCCATACCGACGCATCGCTGGAAGCAGGAAGCAGTCTTCTGTCCCAGAAGTCGCTGCATCTTGACTTTCTTTCTCAGGTCATCGGTACTCTGATGGATATGACAGAATCGGTTGACCTTTTCACCGGTCATATGGGATTTTGCTGTCATCAGATCTTCATATTCCGGTTTGTGGGCCAGATCATAGGTCACGGCTACACAATCAATAGACGGTCGGATCATCGGATGATCCACCCAATTCTTCACCTCTTCACCAAAAAGGTATACTCTGGTGTTCAGCTTTCTCAAGCTTTCGATGTACTGCGCTCCTGTCATTAACATAATCCTATCTCTCCTTTATATTTAAAACTATGCGCAGCCAATGGCCACGCAATAAAAATAACTGACAAATTAAAGCTTTTTACTCAGGATCTTTCTAGCCATATCAATCAGGTCTTCACTAACTGAGGTATCCAGAACCACATCTTCGATTTCCGGTATTTCAGCCATTAATAGTTCCTTGACCACATCCTCAATGGTAAACTGGGCGGAAGGACAGGAACTGCAGGCTCCGGTAAGCCGGACTTTCGCGATTCCGTTTTCATAGCTGACCAGATTGGCACCGCCAAAATGCTCTGCTAATACCGGATTGACCTTGGCTTCCAAAACTTGTTGAATTTTTTCTTTCATCTTACTCTCCCTATCCCGAAGGAACCCTTCCTTCTAATCAAAGTATATCGTCCCCACCCCTTGATTTCAAGCAGTTTCTTCCGTTTTGAGCCCCAAAACCCAAAGAAGTATAATTTCGAATTTTGTGACAATTTCTGGAATGATCCGATCCTGTCAAACAAGAAAACCCCGGGTGTGACCGCCGGGGTTCCAGAAGGGGCATTCTTAACCCCTTTAGATTGTTAAATTTTTAATCTTCCATCAGGATGTAGTCTTCTCTGGAAGGTCCCACGGATACATATCGAATCTTGCATCCGACGGTTTTTTCAATGTAACGGATATAATCCATTGCCTGGGGAGGCAGGCCCTCCATTTTCCGGCATCCTGAAATATCCTGTCGGAATCCCTCCAGATATTCAAACACTGGTTTGGCCCGGTTCAGCCGGTCTCCGGTCAGAAACTCGGTGGTGCGGATGCCGTCCACCTCGTAGGCGATACATACTGGTATCTTCTCCATATAGGACAGGACATCCATCTTCGTCAGGGCGATTTCGTCGGCTCCCTGGACCATACAGCCGTAACGGGAGGCAACTACATCAAAGGGACCGACTCTTCTGGGCCGGCCGGTAGCGGCACCGTATTCCCCGCCGGCTTCCCGGAGAGCAGTTGCTTCTTCCCCGAACATTTCAGCGGTGAAGGGACCTTCTCCTACACAGCTGGAATAGGCTTTCATAATGCCGATTACTTTATCCAGCTTGGCAAAGGGTATGCCGGCTCCGATGGGCCCGTAAGCCGCAATGGTAGACGAAGAGGACGTATAAGGGAAAATACCAAAATCGATGTCCCGAAGGGCTCCCAATTGAGCTTCGAACATTAAGTTCTTGCCTTTATGAATTTCATCCGTCAGATAGGAGGTAACGTCGCAGATAAATCTGGACAAATGGACGGATTGCTCCCTGAGCCAGGACAGAATTTCCTCTGGCTTTACCGGTTCTGATCCGTACCCCATTTCAATCATCAGATTCTTCCAATTGACAAGAGCTTCAACCTTTTCAGGTAAGGTATCCGGTTCCAGGAGGTCCCCCATTCGCAGGACTTTTTTCATATACTTGTCCCCATATACCGGTCCGATTCCCCTTTTCGTGGAACCGAATTTGGCGTCACCCAGTCTTTCTTCTTCCAATACATCTTGCTGTACATGATAAGGAAGACAGATTGCTGCCTTGTCGCTGATTTTTAAATTTTCCGGCGTGATGACCACACCAGCTTCCCGAAGTTTCCGGATCTCACCGGCCAGATGGGCCAGGTCTATGACCATGCCATTACCCATGATATTCACGGTGGTTTCCCGCAAAATACCGGATGGCAGCAGATTCAGGATGAATTTACCCTGATCGTTGATGACGGTATGACCCGCATTGTTCCCCCCCTGGTAACGGATGATGATATCATACTCCTGGGAAAGAAGGTCCACCATTCTGCCCTTACCCTCATCACCCCAGTTAATGCCTACTATGGATGTTAACATAATATACCTCCTGTAAACGTTTTTGCTTCTTCCAATCCAACTACCGATATGCCCCAGTTGACTTAATAATTATATACTATTTCAGCCAATTTACAATATTTTTTCCTGGGAAGCCACCTTTTACGATATTGAATTCTGATGGATTAAATGATAAAATGTTCCGATAAAAGAACTCTCAAACCGCAAGCCCGAACAGGAGGATTTCATATGATCGATAATTACACGAGCCCGCTGTCCGAACGGTATCCCAGCAAAGAAATGCAGTATCTGTTTTCCCCGGAAAAAAAGTTCCGTACCTGGAGAAAGCTCTGGATCGCTCTGGCCGAATCGGAACGGGAACTAGGACTGGATATTACGGAGGAGCAGATCCTTCAGTTAAAGGAGAATGCGGAAAACATCAATTACGATACCGCCCGGGAACGGGAAAGAATCGTTCGTCACGATGTGATGGCCCACGTATATGCCTATGGCCAGCAATGCCCTGATGCAAAAGGAATCATCCATCTGGGGGCTACCTCCTGCTACGTTGGCGATAATACGGATCTGATCATCATGACCGAAGCCCTTCGCCTCCTCCGTTCAAAGCTGATCAACGTGGTGGAAAAGCTGAAGGATTTTGCCCTGAAGCACAAAGATCTGCCAACTCTCGGTTTCACCCATTTCCAACCGGCCCAGCCGACCAGCGTAGGAAAAAGAGGGACCCTGTGGATCCATGATCTACTGCTGGATCTGGAAGACCTGGACCACACCTTAAAATCGATGAAACTGCTGGGATCCAAAGGTACTACGGGAACCCAGGCCAGTTTTCTGGAATTGTTTGACGGAGACTATGAAAAGGTTAAACAGCTGGATCAGCTGATAGCCGAAAAGATGGGATATGATTCCTGTTATCCCGTGTCCGGCCAGACCTATTCCCGGAAAATCGACAGCCGGGTGATGAATGTGCTGAGCGGCATTGCACAGAGTGCTCATAAGTTTTCCAACGACATGAGGCTCCTTCAGCATTTGAAGGAAATCGAAGAGCCCTTTGAAAAGGAACAGATTGGTTCTTCCGCTATGGCCTATAAACGAAATCCCATGCGAAGCGAGCGAATTGCTGCCTTGGCCAACTACGTGATAGCCGATGCCCTCAATCCTGCCATCACCGCCTCCACCCAGTGGTTCGAACGGACATTAGATGATTCTGCCAATAAAAGGATCAGCATACCGGAAGCCTTTCTGGCTGTGGATGGCATCCTGGAAATCTATTTGAACATAGCAGAAGGAATCGTGGTTTATCCCAAGGTGATCCGCAGCCGGCTGATGAGCGAGCTGCCCTTCATGGCCACAGAAAACATCATGATGCAGGCTGTAAAAAACGGCGGTGACCGACAGGAGCTTCACGAAAGGATCCGTGTCCACTCCATGGAAGCAGGTAAGCTGGTCAAGGAAGAAGGCCTTCCCAATGATCTTCTCCGGAGGATTTCCGATGATCCGACTTTTAATCTCTCCGCTGATCAGCTGGAAGCACTGATGGATCCCGCTCTCTATATCGGCTGCGCTTCTTTGCAGACAGAGGAATTTATCCGGGACATGGTAGATCCGGTTCTTGCAGCCAATAAGCATCTGCTGGGGATGAAGGGAGATGTTCATGTCTAAATGTTACCTGGTGGTTTCCTATCTGGAAGGTTCCCTGAAAGAACTGCTGGATCATCAGCAGGGAGACACCATTATCTGTGCTGACGGAGGCTATGAGAGATTGAAGGAAATCGGCCTGTCACCGGATTTGATCATTGGAGATATGGATTCTTTGTCCTGCCCTCTTCCGGAACACATCCCCTTTTATCCCCTGCCGGTAGAAAAGGATGATACGGATACCCTGGCGGCACTGAAAAAAGCCATCGAACTGGGCTTCCGGGATATTATCCTGGTGGGAGGCCTGGGTGGCCGACTGGATCATACCCTGGCTAATCTCCACTGTCTGTCCTATTCCCTCTTTGCCGGAGTCCGGATGGAAATCAGGGATGGTCAGAACCGGGCATTTATGTTCGGGCCTTCGGAAATTTGTATTCCAAGGGAAGAGGACAGCTATTTGTCCCTTTTTTCCTATACAGAAACCTGCCGTGGAGTGACCACCAAAGGACTGTATTATCCTCTTGCCGGCGCTACCCTGACCCACTCCTACCCCCTTGGCGTCAGCAATCATTTCACAGAAGAGGAAGCCATCATTTCTTTTACCTCCGGGAAACTTCTGGTGATTTTATCCAGGGACAAGGGTTGACAATCCATTTTTTAATGATAATATAAATTAAGCAATAATTGAATAGAAGCTAGGGGAGCATTTGCTGAGAGTCGTTGCGTAAGACAACGGATACCCTCAATACCTGACATGGATAATACCATCGTAGGGAAGCACAAACCGGATCACGGCCATTTCGTCGTACCTGGTTCCAGTTCCCCTCCTGCGTTGAAGGAGGTTTTTTTATGTCATCAGAACAATTACAGGGATTCTTTGAATCTACCATGGGGCAGGTGTCCGTCGTCGCCGCTATCCTACTCCTTTTTCTTGGTATTTTGGTTTCAGGAAAAGGAAAGAAAACCGATACCCGGGCTCTGGTCACGTCGGCTATTTTAGTAGCCCTGGCTCTGGCCTTAAATCAGATCGTCCTCTTCCGCATGCCCCAGGGAGGTTCCGTCACCGCTTTTTCCATGCTGCCAATTGTCCTCTGCGCTCAATTTTTCGGTCTGCGAAGAGGATTGATGGCCGGCATGTGTGTTGGCTTGATCGATCTGATTTTCAATCCCTATGTCATACACCCGGTTCAAATGATTTTGGATTACCCATTGGCTTACGGTGCTCTGGCCTTTGCCGCACTGATTCCGGCAAAAAAAGCTGGTATCATACCCTCTTATCTGGTGGGCGTTGCAGGACGGTATCTGTGTGCCGTCCTATCGGGCATCATCTTTTTCGGTGCCTACGCTCCGGAGGGATTTAACGCGGTTACCTGGTCCCTCTGGTACAACATTACTTATCTGGCAGCGGAAGGTGGTCTCACCGTCCTTCTGCTGTTGATCCCTGGATTCCGGAAAGGAATTCATCAGCTAAACGACCGTATTTCTTAAAAGTTTTATCCGGATTTCTTGATTCCTTCACCCTCCGGTGCTATGATGAAATCATCAAATAGAAAGGATGGTGGGTCATGGATAATAACATCATTACAGAAATTGACGAAGGAGTAGGAATCATCACCATCAACCGGCCGGAATCCCTCAATTCCCTCAATAGGTCGATGATTGAAGAACTGACGGAGGAGTTCCTCCGTTTATCCGACCACTCGGATGTGGGCGTCATTCTCCTCACCGGAAAAGGCAAAGCATTTGTTTCCGGCGCGGACATCAGCGAAATGGTGGATCTGAATCCCATTGAAGGAAGAGAAATGATGCTGAAGGGTCATCGGCTGATGAATATCATAGAAAATATGGATAAACCGGTTATCGCTGCAGTCAATGGGTTTGCTCTTGGCGGTGGATGCGAACTGGCTATGGCCTGTGACATACGGATTGCTTCCGAAAAAGCCCGATTCGGTCAGCCGGAGGTCAAGCTTGGGATCACCCCCGGATTTGGGGGAACCCAGCGGCTGCCCCGGCTGGTGGGTAAAGGCATGGCCAAATACCTGATCATGACCGGTGAAATCATCACTGCAGATGAAGCTTTAAGAATCGGATTGGTAGAACGGGTCGTTCCAGCGGAGGAACTGATTGGTAACTCGATGAAAGTAGCCAAAAGCATCATGGCAAAGGCTCCAATAGCCGTTGCAGTGGCTAAATCCACTATCAACAACGGGCTGAGCCTGGATATGAATTCTGCCTGCATGCTGGAAATCGAAAGCTTTACAGCACCCTTCAGTTCCGACGATAAAAAGGAAGGAATGCGGGCTTTTCTGGAAAAGCGCTCTCCCGTCTTCCAGAAAAAATAAGAGAGTAAAAATGGTTTTCAAAAAACATCAGAACCGAAGGTTGCCCCTTCGGTTCTTTCTTTATTATGTCCTTATTCCATGACTAGTCTGCAAACTGCCTTAAGAAGTATGGATATGCCTGCCTCAATATCCCCTTCCTTCGTATCCTCCTCCGGTACATGGCTTCGGCCGCCGATGCTGGGGACAAAGAGAAGCCCAACCTTTGTGACTTCCGTAAACATGGCACAATCATGAACAGCGCCGCTATACATATTGTGGTTAGGAATTCCCATGGCGGCTGCTTCCTCTTTTAAAATATCAGCGATATCTCGTGACAGGCAAACCGCCGGTGAGGTGGCAATGGTTTCCATTCCTGTAGCAATGCCCTCTTTTTCCAGCGCTTCCAGTTCCTCCTGGATTTTGGATTCCATTTTTCTGATGAACCCAACTTCCATATCCCGAATATCCACGGTGAAGGTCACCTTTTCCGGTATTACATTGGAGGCATTGGGGTATGCATGGATTTTTCCCACCGTTCCAACCAGTTGGGTACTGCCTATTTGATTCACCCACTCCGGTATCTTTCCGATAATTCTCCCTGCAGCTGCCATAGGATCCCGGCGAAGGCCCATAGGGGTAGCGCCTGCGTGGTTTCCTATCCCCTTTAAAGTGATATGGAGGTTGGTCATCCCAAAGATTCCTTCCACGATTCCCAGGGATGCTCCGGAGCTTTCCAATACCTGTCCCTGCTCGATGTGGAGCTCCAACATGGCATAGATTTCTTCCGGTTTCAACAGATCCGCTCCAATGGAATCAGGATTGAGGTCAAATTTCTTCATGACTTCGTAGGCGGTAATTCCTTCATCATTTTTCAGCCTCTTCAGCTCTTCCAGACCTGCTTTTCCAGTCAGGCATTTGCTTCCCAGCATGGTAGAGCCGAAATTGGAACCTTCCTCTTCCGAAAAAGCGATCACCTCAAGATCCCTCGCCGGTTTGATTTTTTCCGCCTGAAACACCCTCAGGATCTCCATCCCGGCTGCCACTCCAAGAAGACCATCCAGAGGACCACCGTTCCGAACCGTGTCCAAATGAGAACCCACCAGGACCCGGCTCTTTTCTTTTTCGGTACCGGCTATCCGCCCATGGATATT
>JBLJBD010000131.1:0-4715 GCA_047637815.1 Anaerovoracaceae bacterium | reverse complement strand
CCATAGAAGAGGGAAACGAGAGGATTGATCAGGTTCAGGAAGGCGAAGGGCAGGTAAGCCAGGGTAGCTACACCCAAAGTGGAGGACATGTAAACGCCGCAGGTGCTCCAGGGAACCAGGGCTGAGGTCATGGTTCCGGCGTCTTCCAGACATCGGGACAGGTTCTTGTTCTTCAGTCTTCGGTCCTCAAATTCCTGCTTGAACATACGGCCCGGCAGAACGATGGCTACATACTGGTCAGCAGCCAGGATGTTCATAGAGATACAAGTAGCCAGAACGATGAAGACCAGGCTTCCCGTATTCTTGGCAAAGACCAGCAGTTTTTCACAGACGATAGCCAGCATGTCGGAGGCTTCCAGAACGCCGCCGATGACCATGGCGCAAAGGACCAGAACCGCCGAGTAGAACATGGCAGAAAGGCCCCCTCGGGTCAGAAGATCATCCAGGAAGACGATTCCGGTTTCGGAATAGTAGCCTTCGTACATGGTGATGCCGATCAGTTCGCCGGCATTTCCCCCTTGGAAGATAACAGCACAGATGACTCCCAGAAGAGCCCCACCCAGCAGTCCCGGCATTGCCGGAATCTTAAAGACGATCATCAGGATAATGAACAGAGGCGGGATCAGCAAGATGGGAGAAATGTAGAAGTTTTCTTTCAGTCCGTCCATCATGATGCCCACTTCACTCATGTCGGCGCTGCTTCCGGCCTGATCCATTCCCAGAATGGCGTAGATGACCAGGGCGATCAGCAGGGAGGGGGTCACGGTGAAGACCATGTGCTTGATGTGATCAAATAAGTTGGAACCTCCCATAGCAGCAGCTAGGTTGGTGGAGTCGGAAAGGGGAGACATTTTGTCCCCGAAATAAGCTCCGGAAATGATAGCGCCGGCGGTCATGGGAAGGGAAACGCCCAAGGTGGTTCCGATGCCGATCAGGGCGATGCCGATGGTGCCGGCGGTGGTCCAGGAGCTTCCGGTGGACAGGGATACGATGCAGCAGATCAGGCAGGCTGCAACCAGGAAGATGTTGGGATTCAGTATCATGAGGCCGTAGTAGATCATGGTCTGGATGATGCCGCCGGCAATCCATGTGCCGATGAGCATGCCCACCGTCAGCAGGATCAGCAGAGCCTGCATGGAGTGGTCAATATTCCGAATAATTCCCTTTTCCAGGAAGGACCAGGTATACCCGTTGAGAATAGCGACGATGGAAGCAAAGCCTCCGGAAAGAATGAGTGCGATATGCATGTACCCGCCGACTACGATGATGGTGTACATCAGGGAGGCCAGCATGAATGCCAGTACTAAGAGAATCTGCCATAACGGAATTCGTTTTCCCATTGTTTTCTCCTTTTATATCCTTTGGACTATAACGTGGCATTATTGAATTTTTCCAGTTCCCTTGCTTCCTCCTCTCCTTCCTCTACAATAGCCCGGATCTTCTTCCGGACATCCTCCGGCAGGGGGGCGGCCTGGTAAGTTTCCAGGATCTGCCGGGCCTGCTCGTTGGCGACCTGAGGCATATCCATGGATCCGGATTTGATCCAGTTGTCCCTCATTCGTCGATTGATCAGATTGGTGGTGGAGAGCTCCGATCGCATGTGCTTCAGGGTGTGTCTCTGGGAAAGGTAATTTCCGCCGGCACCTACCGACTTGATTACATCCAGCCCGATGGTTTCTTTGTTCACCGGGATACCCTGCAGAACTCTGCGGATCATTTTCACAATCTCCTGATCGATCAGGAGTTGTTCGTAGCTCATGGTCAGCCCCATCTCCAGCATACCCATGCCGTAGATGACGTTGCTGCCTGTTACGGCAGGAAGAAGGGCAGTCAGGGTCTTTTCATGCCCCAGCTGTTCGTCCAGGCATTTACTGTCCCCCTATGTTCCGCCGACGTTGGTGGGGATGCCGTAATAGTGGCCGATCTGACCGACGGCGGCCCCGCACATGGCGTGCTCCGGTGCGCCCACCGGAGAAGTGATGGTTTTCATATCCATGATGGTGGTAGAGCTTCCGTAGAGAATCGGATTCCCCGGGTTGATGATCTGAGAAAGAACGATGCCTCCCAGAATCTCGGCGTTGGTGGTGACCAGGGTTCCGGCCAGAGTCGCCGGAGTGGTGGCTCCGCAGAGGCCCATGGACAGGATATCAATGGGCAGTCCCTGCCGGGCAGACAGGATGATGATGTCCGTTTCGTTCTCGTTGATCTCCAGAGGACTGTTGGGACACGCTCCCATGGTGATGATAGGCCGCTCCCGCAGCTTGTCATGTCCGCCCATGATGGCTGCTGCCATATCAACAAAACGCTGAGTATTCTTTTTACCCTCCAGGTCGTGGGCGAAGTTCTTGGTCAGGTTGTTGAAGACCACTTCTGCCTCGTGGAGGGATTTGACCTTTTGGTTGACGTCGCCGGCAGATACGGCAATGGAAAAGACGTTGACAGATTCCATGGAATCGATGAACCGGGCCACGTTCCCCAGATCCTCCTTGGTGGAATCCCGGACTTCTCCCGTGTAGGGATCCCGGATCAGGGTGCCGGTGCCGAAATTCTTGAAAACCACGTTCTTCCCCCCGACCAGGGTGTCGTTCTTCGGATCCCGGCCGCAGAGGGTAAACTCGGCAGGACAGGATTCGATACTGTCGTTGATCAGGTTGGCGGGAAACCGAACCCGGTCACAGCTTCGGTCTACGGTGCAGCCGGCTCCTTCCAGAATGTCCAGGGCCTCTTTTCCGTGGATCTGCAGCCCATAATCTCCCATCAGGTCCAGGGTGGCTTCGTGAATGGCATCCAGATCTTCATTCCGTAGAATGCTGTAACCCAGGATATCCGTCTCATAAGTGAATTTTTTCCCCATGGAACCCTCCTTTCTTCCTATGCATGCGAATAAAAACGAAATGCTTCGTTGATAAAATTTTACAATGAGGGAGTTCAGAACCCTATTACATTTGTTGCTTTATTTTGTAATATATTCAGCATATTGGTTGAAAAAAGGAAAATCATTTGTATTTTATTAAAGGAGCCGTCATTCTTTGTAATATTTTGTGCTTTTTTCCCTGGTAAAAATGGGATACAATAATGGGAATGACAGAAATAAAATCAAGGGACCCACGAAGAGGGAAAGGGGCGCAAATGAGAACGGAACGAAAAAAAATCTGCCTGATCAACACGGGAGGAACCATCGGCATGATGGCCACATCCTACGGGTATGCCCCAGTACCAGGGTATATGGAAAAGACCTTGTCGGAAGCGGAGGATTTTCAGCATAACCCTCTCCCAGCCTATGATTTTCTGGAATACGACCCACTGCTGGACTCTTCCAATGTAACGGTTTCGGACTGGAACAAGCTGGGACGGGATGTGGCAGACCGGTACGAAGAATACGACGGTTTTGTAATTCTCCACGGCACCGATACCATGGCCTATACCGCATCGGCCCTTTCCTTCATGCTGGAAGGACTGGGAAAACCGGTGATCCTGACCGGTTCTCAGATACCCTTTATTGAGGTGAGGAGCGATGCCCGCCAAAACCTGATCACCGCTATGATGCTGGCGGCGGATTATGATATTCCGGAGGTCTGCACCTATTTCGGCGGTAAGTTGCTGCGGGGTAACCGGTCCACCAAGATCAGCTCCGATACCCTGATTGCCTTTGATTCCCCCAATCTGGACCCGCTGGCGGAAGCCGGGGTGAGGATCGCCGTTCATGAACACCTGCTGCGACGTCAGGAAGGACCCCTCCGATTTGTTCCCTTCCGGGAGGAACAGATTGCCGTATTGAAGATTTTCCCCGGCATTCAATACGAAATCTTTGAGAATATCATGACGGAAAAATTGAAGGGAATCGTGCTGGAGGCCTTCGGTTCCGGCAATATTCCCCAGAACGACGATTCCATGGTCCGGATGCTGGACAAAGCACGGGAAACCGGAACCCACATCGTGGTCTGTACCCAGTGCCTGAAGGGTGCCGCCCAGCTGGGCCAATATGAAACCAGCCGGGCCCTGGTCCAGGCCGGTGCTCTTTGTGGCTATGACATGACCTCGGAAGCGGCCGTCACTAAGCTTTTTTACCTATTGAGCAAGGACCTTGCTCCGGAAGAAGTCCGTCGGTTGATGGAAATCGATCTGCGGGGAGAACTTTCTTTGCCTGGTGGAAATTAATCTGATATAATAGGACTATTAAGGTCTTTGATACAAGGAGGAAAAAATGAAAAAACTGATGACAGGGAATGAAGCCTTGGTGCAGGGAGCCTGGGAGGCCGGTGTACTCTTCGCCTCAGCTTATCCTGGAACGCCAAGTACGGAAATTCTTGAAAATATGTCCCTTCGGGAGGAAGTAGTCTCCGAATGGGCACCCAACGAAAAGGTTGCCCTGGAAGCGGCCATCGGTGCATCCATTGCCGGTGTCCGGAGCATGGCTTCCATGAAGCATGTAGGGGTGAATGTGGCGGCGGATGCTCTTTTTACCTACGTCTATACCGGCGTCAACGGAGGCCTGGTGCTGATTTCTGCCGACGAACCGGGGCAACATTCCTCTCAAAACGAGCAGGATAACCGAAACTACGCCAAGTTCGCCAAAATGCCCATGCTGGAGCCGGCCACCAGCCAGGAATCCCTGGATATGATGAAGGCCGCCTTCGAAATCAGCGAAGAATACGACACGCCGGTGCTGGTCCGGATGACCACCCGTTCCTGCCATTCCAAGGGCATCGTGGAAA
>JBLJBD010000130.1:0-5101 GCA_047637815.1 Anaerovoracaceae bacterium | reverse complement strand
GGTGACCAACCCCAACTACAGCGACAGGACCGGAAGCGGCACCGTGACCATCACGGCAAGACCCATCAGTATCACAGCAGGAGATGCCAGCAAGGCCTATGACGGGATCGCCTTAACGACCACCGGATGGGCTTTGACCAGCGGCACCCTGGCAACCGGGGATGCTATCGACTCGGTGACCGTAACGGGAAGCCAGACGGTAGTCGGAACCAGCGCCAGCATAGCCAGCAGTGCAGTGATCCTGGAAGGAGCAGCGACAGTGACGGCCAATTACGCCATCACGTACCTGCCGGGCACCCTGACGGTGACCGCAGGAACAGGAGCTGCCCTGAACATCACCAATTACAGCGACGTCTATGACGGAGCCGGCCACAGCATCAGCGTGACCAACCTGATCGCCGGGGACACCATCAGCTACAGCACAGACGGAGGAGTCACGTATACCGGAACCAACCCAGCCTATACCAATGTAGGCAGCTATACGGTTCAGGTGAAGGTGACCAACCCCAACTACAGCGACAGGACCGGAAGCGGCACCGTGACCATCACGCCGGCACCGGTGACCATCACCGTGACTGCCGCCAGCAAGGTCTACGGGACAAGCGACCCGGCCTTCAGCGGCAGCGTGACGGGTCTGATCGGCAGCGACAGCATCGGTACGGTAAGCTACAGCAGGATGGGAAGCGATGAAAATGTCGGCACCTATCTAGACGTACTGACCGCCAGCTACACCGCCAACAGCAACTATACGGTCACCGTGAACAACGGAGACTTCACGATCACCCCGGCCACGGGAGCGGACCTGGACATCACCAGCTACAGCGACGTCTATGACGGAGCGGCCCACGGCATCAGTGTAAGCGGCCTGATCACCGGAGACACCCTTTGGTTCAGCCTGACCAACAACGGAACAGACTGGACGACGGAGCAGGCGATGTTCACCAATGTGACCTCCGAAACGGCAGTCTATGTCAGGGTTACCAATCCAAACTATGAAGACAGAATCGGAGACGGAACGGTAACGATCACGGCAAGGCCAATCGCCATCACAGCGGGAAGTGCCAGCAAGACCTACAATGGAACGCCGTTGACAAACAATGGCTGGACCCTGACAAGTGGAAGTCTGGCAGATGGTGAAACAATCAGTGCAGTGACCGTGACAGGATCCCAGACACCCGTAGGATCAAGTGCAAATGTGCCCAGCGCAGCAGTGATTATGGATGGAGAAAACAATGTATCATCCAATTATGAGATCACTTATGTGAATGGAACTTTGACAGTAAATTCACGCGGTGGCGGCGGAGGCGGAGGTGGAACCACCATCATCGACGAACTCGTACCTCTGGCCTTGATCACCGACCACATTGAGTACATCCAAGGATATCCTGAAAACGTGGTTAAACCAGAAGGCTTGGTTACCCGTGAGGAAGTTGCGGCAGTATTCTTCAGGCTGCTGGAGCCGGATTATCGGGAAATTTTAAGAGCCACTGAAAGCGATTTCCGGGATATGTCCATAACCAGATGGTCCGGTAAGCATGTAGGCACCTTGGTAAACGGCAGCATCATTCAGGGGTATCCGGATGGAACCTTTAAACCGGGCAATCCCATTACAAGAGCAGAACTTGCGGCCATCGCTTCCAGATTTGACGATCTGCAGCCCACCACGGCCAGCATCTTCTCTGACATCAAGGGACACTGGGCTGAAAAGTACATCAATTCGGCACAGGAAAAGGGCTGGGTCAACGGGTATCCGGACGGAACCTTCAAGCCTCAGCAATACATCACCCGAGCAGAATTCGTCACCTTGGTCAACAACGTATTACAGCGAAGAGTCCACAAGGCGGACATTCTGCCGGATGCCAAAACCTTCCCGGATCTGAAAGAGGCCATGTGGTACTATGAGGCCATGATGGAAGCCATCAATCCTCACCTCTACAACAGGTTGGAAGACGGCTACGAGGAATGGATCGAAATTTATGAATTTGAGACAGAAATGTAAATAATGCAGATTATGTCCGTAAATCTGCCGGGGAATACCCCGGCAGATTTATTTTAGCCTACTGGGCATGTCGGAATTATTATTTGCATAACGGTGGGTTGTGTTATACAATTATAATTTGAATGAAAGGGAATAATCATGCTCAATCCTAACATCTGGCTCGGATTAATTTCCAATGCTTCCTGGCTTCTGGCGCTGTTCATCATTTATGATATGGGACATCGCTTTTTCAGCATGGAACGAAAATGGAGCTTTGTCTTTGACGGATTCCTGATTTCTCTGATTTGTATAGCGGTGATGGTTCTTCCCTATCCGGTGGAAACCGGGATTTTTTACGATAGCCGGAGTATTCTGATCAGTGTAACCGGACTGTTTTTCGGACCAGTTACAGCGGCTATTGTTATAGGGGCTTCCGGAATTTTTCGAGTTATACTGGGGGGACCGGGAGTCTATGCCGGGGTTTTTTCCATTATCACTTGCGGATTGATTGGAGTAATCTGGTACTATTGGATTCAATATAATAATAGAAAAATTACCATATGGAATCTTTACGGAATGGGAGTTTTCGCCCATCTGATTGTCATCGGCGGGATGCAGCTGCTGCCAGAGGCTCAGCGCTATGGGGCGATTGATTTAGCCGGGAAGCCAATTTTGATTCTATATCCGATTTTTACGGTGATTCTGGGCCTTTTGCTTCGACAACAACAGGAAAAAAAGCAGTTTTTCGAAAAAATGAAGACGAGTGAAGAGAAATACCGAAGCCTGATGGAAAACGTGTCTGACGTGGTCTGGACCACGGACCTAAACCTGAAAATCACCTATGTCAGCCCCTCCGTTGAAAAACTGTTTGGCATAACGGATGAGATTTACAGAAGGAAGTCAATTGAAGAAAGATATCCTCTCCATGCTATTGGGATGCTAAAGGAACTGCTGCTGGAGGAGCTGCAGAGAGATAAGGATCCGGAAGCAGATCGGGATAGGAGCAGAGAAATCGAGGCAGAACATTTTAACGCCGACGGCAGCATCATCTGGACTGGTATGAAAATTTCCTTCCTCCGGGATGATCAGGGAAAACCCATTGGCCTTCAAGGAGTTACCCGAGATATTCACAGAAGGAAAAAGAGCGAAGAGGATTTCCTGGAAAGCCAACGGAGCCGGGAAGTCCTTTTGGACAACCTGCCGGGCATGGCTTATCGCTGTAAATACGATAAAGACTGGACCATGGATTTCGTTTCCAGAGGATGTTTTGAGCTCACGGGTTATCAGCCCGAAAGCTTGCTTCATAATCGGGAAATCACCTTCAATGAGATGATTCTGCCCCAATATCACAGCTACTTATGGAATCAGTGGGAAATCGTTTTGAAAAACCGTGGAAAGCTGCAGGAGGAATACGAAATCCGGACAGCCCAGGGTCAGATTAAGTGGGTGTTTGAGCAGGGACAGGGGGTTTTTGATGACGATGGCAAAGTGGTCGCTCTTGAGGGATTGATCATCGACATCTCGGAGCAGAAGCGGAATGAAATGAAAATCCGTCATCTGTACAACCACAACGACCTGACCAATCTCCCCAACCTAAGATCCTTCAACGCCCTTTTCCCTGAAATCCTTTCCCAGTCCCCCGGAGGAACCCCCGGGGTTCTGATGGTCAATCTCAGGCGTTTCAGCACATATAACCGTATTTTTGGATATCGGGAGGGAAATCAGCTGATTCGAAAAGTCGGGAGCTGCCTGGAGCAATATGCTTCTCCCCAGTGTCTCCTTTTCCATATTTCCATTGACCGTTTCGTTTATTTCTTTCCGACGAAGGGAAGCCGGACTGAAATGGAAGCCTTTGGAAAGGGGCTGATGGAACATCTGATAGAATGCGTAGATCAGCAGGCCGTTTGTTTTAATCTGGGGTTATTGGAATTGGAAACTCCCTGGGAGTCAACTGCTGAAACCATCTTGAGAAGAGCGGCGGTAGCAGGAGAGCAGGTCAGTCACCATCAAAGAATTGGAATGGAAATATTCAGCCCGGATATGGAAAAAAAGGAAGAACGGGAAAAGCTGATCCGTCAGGGACTTTCTTTGTCAGTGGAGGATGAGCAGGATACGTCCTTATTCATAATGGTTCAGCCCATCGTTTCCATCGACGGGACTAAAATCAAAGGCTTTGAAGCACTGGCCAGGTACCAGCATCCGGAGTTGGGGCTCATTTCTCCGGGAGAATTTATTCCCCTGGCGGAAACCTCTCAGCTGATGATCCCACTAGGTTATCGGATTATCCGGATGGCAGGGGAGTTTGCTCATCTTCTGGAACGGGAAGGCTTTGGGGATATTCCGGTCTCCTTTAATGTGTCGGCCATCCAGCTTCTGACGGAAGGCTTTCTTCCCGATTTGGAAGCACTGTTAAAAGAGATGAACATTCCCTCCCGGCGGTTCCATATGGAAATCACAGAGTCTATTTTTTCCGACAACTATCAGTTGATCAACGAGAGTTTGGAAAAAATCCGCTCCTTTGGCATGAAAACGGCCATCGATGACTTCGGCACCGGTTACTCCTCCTTGTCCAGGGAGGATGAACTGCAGGCAGACAGCCTGAAAATTGACAAATTTTTTATGGATAAACTGATGTCGGAAAACCCGGAACGGTCCATTGTCGGGGACATCATCTCCATGGCCCACAAACTGGGGCAAAAGGTGGTGGCCGAAGGGGTGGAAAGCGAGATCCAGCGCCAGTATCTGGAGGAACACCGATGTGATTACTTCCAGGGCTACTTGTTCAGCCGACCCCTTCTGGCAGCGGATGCTATCGAGATGCTAAACGAAGCAAAATAAATGCATGAATATTTTGACAAATTTATCCTTTCCTACTTGCGCGATTCCTTCCGGTGTGGTATTCTTAAAAAGTTGAAACAATTCAACATTATCAAACTAAGATCAATATGTTGATGACAGATCCTTTTAGGCGTATCAGAAAATCACTATTTGTTCTTACCGTTTAAAAGGAGAAATACTATGACAGACAAGAACTTAACATGCAAGGACTGCGGCGTAACTTTCGTATTCACAGAAGGCGAGCAGGCTTTCTATCAGGAAAAGGGATTCACCAATGAGCCCCAG
>JBLJBD010000129.1:0-25935 GCA_047637815.1 Anaerovoracaceae bacterium | reverse complement strand
TTCAGAATAAAGGCTTTCGATCCCCAACCAGGGCTCTGAATCTATTATACCATACCTTGCCAGTGACAATGTTACGAACAGGTTACGGAAGTGTTAAGAAATGATTGTTATTTAGCCGGAACTCTAGAAGAACTCTAGAACTCTGATTGTTTGGTTATTCTTTTTCGAATTTCTAACCGGGCAGTGTCTCTCCATACAAGCAATCATTCTTAATTATGTGCAATCAACCTTTTCAGCTGTAACAAAAATCAAATATCTCGCAAATTCCTGAAGCAGATCCGCAGAAGTTCTGATTTCTCCCATTTTACCGAGCGGATTTGAGTATGAATAAACGTAAAGACTTTTTCAGGCGATTGTATTGCCCAGGTCACACCAAGACAAGCCTTCAGTTTCATCCGACGCTTACTTATATATCTCTCAGCGATTGGTTGGATATCATGTACATACTCAATGCAGCGCTTGACTATGATCCCATCGTATTCTTTTTCAGATATAGCATCCAGCAACATGGATTCCAAGGCGCCTTCCTTGTCTGATGGGATTATTACCGCTAGTGCTTCAACCTGAACTCCCTGCCCAAAGCTATTTTGATAAACATTTGTTATCCATTTATCCACTTCTATTAGGGAAATAGCGGGCGCAAGGGCTTGCTGCAACGATTTTATAATTGACTCATCGTCTTGCTCATCCCGATCCATCACAATGGCAATTTTTTCAAAGGCACTTGCATCAATCATCATAGGGGCAATTTTGTCGTTGAAGAAAGACTGGAACTTATCTTTGCCGCCCACTCCGCAAATCAAAAGATATTTTTCTTCTTTAGTATACCAGTAGGCAGATTCCCCCTTCTGCTCTTCCGCTTCAATGGAAAATCCTTTTGGCGGTTCCGCCGATGACCAACCACAAGTCCTCCCAAGATAGTAACTTAGCAAGATTGCGTCTGACTTTCCCTCGCATAGTATCAGGCTCTTCATAAGCGTACCTCAAAGTCAAACTTTTTCCTGTTTTCGTGGACGTGCCTTCCAGAAAGAACCCTGGAATAGGTTTTATGACTTGACGGCTCCTTCTTAAATGTAAGCACATGGATATTGTCTTCTTTGTCTTGTTTGTCATAATCCTGAGTCGAAAGCAAGGCGTCAATAGCCTCCAGATTGTGGGTTGTGATGAATACCTGTACATCAAACTGAATAGCCGCTTTCACCAGGAATCGGAAGATATCGTCATAATACTTGGAATGTATAGCCGTTTCAACCTCGTCAATTAATAGAACCCCACCCGCTCCCCGGGCAATTCCGTTAGCCAGCAGCAACACCTTTTTAATACCGTCCCCATAGGTTGAAAGGGGCATGTTTCCCAGAGTTGCGTGCTTTATATATTCAATGGCCCTGCTGCGGTTTTCGTCTCTTAGCAGCAACAAGTCTTTGATTTCCGGATCGAACTGTTGAAGGATACGAATGCATATTTCTTTATAGTCTTCATTTTTAATGATTTGGTCAAAGACGGATCCCCTCACATGATCCATTGGGGAAAGATAAATCATATCAAGAAAAGCGTTCCCCTTGATTTCTCTGCCTGTTGACGTAGAGTAGCTATCCAGATATATTGAACCTTTATTTTCTTTGTCCTCGATTTTAGTATAAAATTCCCCTTCAAAAGCTTCTGCTTCTACATCATTCAGTGGAATGTCCTGATTGATCCGGCTTCTCTTGGGGGAATATTTTTTGTTGCTTACTTCATTTGGATCCAGCATGATCTTCTTTACTGATCCATTCAGTCGACAAACTACTTTCTTCCCATGAATGTTAGCCTTTAACCCCAACTCCTGGCTAATAACATCCCTTGGGAATAAATTTATAAAGTTTTCATAGAGGGATGAGCCACCGAAATAGAAGTTAGTATCCCGGGTTCGTGCAAGTCGAAGTGCATCAGAAAAATCTCCGGGATTGCGAAGCAATAGCAGGGCTTCCAGAATGCTGGTTTTACCGCTGTTGTTGTCTCCGGCAATAATATTTATGTGATTCAGGCTCTCCACTTCCAAATCGTGAATCCCTCGGAAATGATTAATCGCAATTCTGCTTATATGAATAGCCATTACCCTTCTCCTTCCGTATCAAGAAAATCCACAGTCAGCCTTTTGCCGAGGCCATCCGCCAGCTTTTTTAAAGTCTGAATGGTAGGGCAGGAACCCCCATTTTCCATCTTGCTGATATTCGCTTGAGAGATCCCTGTTTTTTCTGCAAGTTCCTTTTGGGTCAAGCCAACTTGCATCCGGCTTGACACCAATAGCTCTCTTATTTCTTCTTCAATATTATAATCTACGGTGTATTCGGCTTTGTCTTCTGCTGCCAGCTGCACTTCTTTCAGCGCTTTATCCAGGTAGGATTGCAAATCATCCATCAAGCTCACTCCCTTTCTTCTATCTTTAATTATATATTCATCGAAATATATTGTCAACGATATTTATGTTTTAATAAATATATCAACAGAAGAAAAACCCCTCCAGTTTAACAAAATCACGAATGGCAAATTTTATGCCTTCGTTGATCAGCATCCGAAAGGGGCTTATCGGCAGAATACTTCGGGAAGAGCTGCAAGTTATTTCTAACAGGCTCTTTTCATTTGCTCGTCTAATAAATCCCTCATTCTATATAAGATCCGCTTGACAATATAAATTTTTTCGTGCATTGTATTGCATCTTTTGTGCAATTGCAATATGATTTAACTAAATTCACGAAAGGGGGTGTTAATATGGCAAAGCCGACCACCAATTTAAGCATTCGCATGGATGCGGACCTGAAATCTCAAGCGGATATATTATTTGCAGAACTGGGCATGAATCTTTCAACTGCTTTTAATATCTTTGTTCGGCAGGCTCTTAGGGAAGGAAAGATTCCTTTTGATATATCCCTTAACCAGCCCAACGCAGAGACAATAGCCTCTTTATTAGAAGCTGAACGAATTGCAAAAGATCCCACTGTAAAAGGTTCCCGTGATCTGGATGAATTATTCGCGGAGCTGAAAAACGAAATACAACGTTAAGGCAACATCCCAGTTCAAAAAAGATTACAAGTTATCTGCAAAAAGAGGACTGGACGTTAATTTACTTGATGAAGTCATTGCCATACTTGCTAAAGGAGAAAAACTACCAGAACGGAATTATGATCATGCGCTCGGTCACAGCTGGAGCGGCCATGGCGAATGTCACAATCGGGCGTTCCAGGGCTATGGATTTTTTATTGGTTCAATTTCATTTTACAATGAGTCGCAAATAAATAACCCACTCAGATTCTCTCTATGCTCGGTATTTTTCCGAAACTAGATTCTATCTAGGCGGGTTACATGATTTATCTAGTTTTCCATATGGCCATCGGATGATTCTTTATACGTTCCAGAATCTCTTTATCATCAAATAAAAGCTCAGGGATGTATTCTCCATTTTCAAATCTATCCAAGAATTCCTTCTCTTCACTTGTAAGAACCATCAAATCAGAAATGTACTCTTTGACAAGCTTCTTAGCTGATTCCAGCTCAAAATCATCTTTTCTTTTGATTACAGGAAGGAGATCTGTTTTTATTTTTCTCTGGGTTATGGAATCTATAGCCTTGGTGGCAAAGGTCTTATTAAGGTCTTTAGCAGATACGGCAGCATAGAATACAACGCACTTTCTCAGCAATGCTTCCTCTGATTTGTCAAACAGACCAAAGTGAATCATATTTCTAGTATCATATAAATCTCTGGCTGCAGCTCTGCTTAATAGCGCATTTATCTTACTTCCGTATATTTCAATTGGAGCTAAGGACTTCACCTTGTATTCACTGGTGAAATGCTCAGTGATGATTGGTCTTTCCTCGGGTTCAAGTACATGAGATCTTAGAGAGTAGTTGATTTCAATTTTAATGTTATCTCTATTCCCGCTTGCTCCCATGTAATCATAGACCCAGGAATCAAGGCTATGGGGATTCTTTGTCTTAGGATTTTTTGAATAACCCCGGGAGACCATATAGCCATCAATCGTAGTGTTAATGATGTCTCGGTTCTCAAGCATTTCTTCTCTGCTGTTGGTAATTAAATAATCCAAATCTATATCGACAGAGAGACGGGGTAAATTAAAAATGGTAAGATTGATAGCAGTTCCACCCTTTAATGCGAGACTATCCTTTAAGATTGGGTTTGTATTAAGATACTCCAAAAAATCTGCAAGTCTTGTCACCTTTTCTAAGGTGTCCCTGACAAAGCCAAGCTCCTCTGCTTTTTTCCCTAAATATATTATATCGTAATTAGACAAGTATATCGCCTCCTTAATTTATTTCAAATAACCCTTCCGGTACCATCAGTCCCCATTCATTGTTATAATAGCTTTCTTCTTTTAAATCACTAACCAGGTACCTTCTGCTCTTTCCTATCTTGCTTTTACAATAATCTATAAACTCTCTTGAAAGCTGCATCTCTTTTTTGTAATGGTCCAGAAGATATCCTACTCTTTGATAAAGTCCCTGAGTATTATATATAGAAAGATAATTTTTTAGCTTTTTTTCATCTATATAATGGATTCCTTCTAGGCATTTGAGCAGCTCTTCAAAGCCGCCTATTTTACTGAAGTCTCTTATGCTATCCACCACAGTTCTCTCTAAATCTGTCATTCTAACACCGGTGGTATTTTTAGCTTCCACTACTCCTTCTTGCATTCTAGAAGCGATATATTTGTAGGTTACGTTGTCATATTCAAAATGATTAAACTTGGTTTCTGACGAAACATAGATTTCATAATAAACTTGATTCGCAAGGCCATAATATTCAAAGGCACTGTGGTGAGAGATATAAGCAGTGTCAGTTACGGCACAGGCTATTTGATATCGAGTAGCTACTACCTGTCCTGTTGTTGGATTGACTACAGAGTAGATATTTTTTCGTATCTTTTTGACAAGCCCCTTTTTCATTAATCGGTCCATCTGGGAATAAGCTGTTTTCTCATTTCCAGTCAGCTTCTTAACATCTTCTATGGAGAAAACAGGATATTTCGCTATTTCAGTATAGACATTCACGTTCCTCACCTCTTTTTTACTTTTGGAATTTTTTTCTCCATATTCAAAGAATAACGTTCCATTGTTAAAACATTATGCCCGTTTCCAACGCCAACATTCATCTTTTTTAATTTTAGCACGTTATTCTTTATTTGTAAAGAAAATCGTTCCATTATTAAAAACCAATTAACTACCCACCATTCAGCCATTTCCGTTTACAAAATCAAGAATGGCAAATAGAAATCCCTACTTCGTTTGTCACCCCCCCTTTTTTGATTTTTATGCTTTTATTGCATATCAAACTTGCATGATTATCAATTTTATTAAAAGATGCCAATACCTAAATAATGATTGATTTTCTCCAGTAAATGCATCATTATTGCATTAGGTGGTGAAAATATGATAAAAACAACGGCAATTCTCAAGAATGAGTTAAAAGAATATAGAAATCCGAACGCCAAAATCCGGAGGCTTGTTGAAGAAGGGAAATTAATCCCCATCATACGAGGCTTGTATGAAACAGATGGCAGCATACCCGGATATTGCCTGGCCTCCATCATCTATGGGCCCTCCTATTTATCCTTTGAATTTGCCCTGGCTTACTATTCCCTGATTCCGGAAGCTGTCTACACATTCACCTCTGCCACTTTCGAGAAAAAGAAGGAAAAGCAATATTCCACACCTTTTGGGAACTTTACCTACCGGGATGTACCAAGCAAAGCATACCCCGCAGGCGTCCTGCTACAAACCGAGAATGAATATGGTTATAAGATAGCCACTGCGGAGAAAGCCATCTGCGACCAACTCTATAAGACATCTCCCATCGGCAACCTAAGGGAACTGGAAGCCCTCCTGTTTGAGGATTTGCGAATAGACCAAGATGAGTTTTTCCGTTTAAATTTAGATGATCTATATGAGCTATCAAGCCTGTATAGCACGAAAAACCACAAGCTGTTGCAGACTATAATCAAAAGGAGCAAAAAAAATGAATCCAATTATTGAACAGATGCTCAATCTGCAACCAATGGAGACCACCTCTGATAGAAAGAACGGAATGAAAGAGGTCATCCAGGAAATCGTCCTTTCCGGATTGAGCCGGGCAGGTTTTTTTAGCACTGCTGCCTTCTACGGGGGAACTGCTTTGAGAATTTTCTATGGACTCGACCGTTTTTCTGAAGACTTGGACTTTTCTTTAAGAGACCCAGATCCAGCATTTGATTTATCATTATATCTTCCGGCACTTGAAAAGGAAATTCGCTCCTATGGATTGAATTTCAATGCCGTTATTAAAGAAAAAACCGCTGACTCTGATTTTCGTTCTGCGTTTCTCAAGGGCAATACTAAAGAGCACATGTTGATGTTTTATGGCGATCCCCAACTGACACGATCCATTGGGGGCAATGAACTAATCAAGATTAAATTTGAAGTGGATACCAATCCTCCGGATTATGCTACTTTTGAAACAAAGTATCGGCTTCTGCCCATACCCTATGAGGTTTCACTTTATGATATGCCTTCTCTTTTTGCCGGAAAAGTACATGCTTTTCTCTGCAGATCCTGGAAAAGCAGGGTAAAAGGCCGAGATTTGTACGATTATATCTTCTATCTTGCCAAAGGAACGGCCATAAATCTGCCTCGTTTGAATGCCCGGCTTTCCCAATCCGGCCATCTTCCGCCAGGTAAAGATTATACGATTACAGAAATAAAGCGTCTTCTTTGTGATCATTTTCAGAATATTGATTACGCCCAGGCAAAAGAAGACATAACGCCCTTTATCCGGGATCGTCGGGGGCTTGATGTTTGGAATGCTGATTTTTTCTGTCAGATTACAAACGAACGGTTCCAGTAATTTCGTTACAAAAATTGATTCATTTGTGTTTCACTCTACAACGCAGCCTTGCAACGCAATCTTTTTCGTTGCAAGACTGCCCTATACGGATAAAAGTACCTTTAGTTGGCTATTAGCGAAACAGCTTTGCGTAGTTCCGCGAACTATGTAAAACCCGATATATGGATACCGTCTTGCCGGCAACCTTATAAAAGCATAAGTAATTGTCAATTACTAAGACTCTAAAGCCTTTTTCCCGGAGTGTTTCATACCGGATATAAGGGTTTGCATAAGGATATTCAACCAATTCATTGATTTTAGATAAGATCGTATTTAAAACTTTACTGCCGGCCTCACTTCCTGCCGTTGCTTTATAGTATCGGGCAATCTCGGCGAGGTCATCAACTGACGGCTCCAGCCATTCTATAGAATATTCGTTCATTCCGCCAAAATCCCTTCTATTCTTTTTTTCACATCTTCCGTTGTATAGGTTGGTTTTCCCGAGAGCTTATATCGTTCTGCTATTTCCAGTTCCATTTCCAGCCTGATCAGCAGCTCCCGCTCTTCGAACGCTTCTATATTCATATAGACACCATCCCCCTCACCATTCCTGGTTATGTAGATAGGCTCATGACTTTCTCTTGCCAAATCCGAAATCGCATTGTATTCGTTTCGGATAGCAGTTGATGGCTTGATATACATTTCTTTACCTCCCTTGGTATGATTAGTAATATTATATCATTATTATATCATATATTTGTTTTCAATTTCAACCTTTCTGTAAAATCCGCTTTATCAGTAATTTCGTTCCGCTATTGACCATTTCAATTTTTTGCCTATAATTATATATAAATATGTGATTATTATTCACAAATTTCTTATAATAATGTGATTTATTCCAAGAAAGGAGGGGAAGCAATAAATGGAACGATTGATTATGAAGAAGCTGCTTCAATGGAAAAACGCCGAATATCGAAAACCTCTTATCCTGAAAGGGGTGCGGCAGGTCGGTAAAACTTGGCTCCTAAAGGAGTTTGCAAAGCTGCATTACGAAAATATGGCCTACTTCAACTTTGATGAGCATCCCGAGTATAAGCAGTTTTTCCAGAGCACTAAGGAGGTCGAGCGAATCCTTCAAAACCTGATGATGGCCAGCGGCCAAATAATACCTCCTGATCACCCAGAGAATACCCTCATTGTTTTTGACGAAATCCAGGAATGCCCGGAAGCTCTGAACACGCTGAAATATTTTTACGAAAATACCCCCCACTATCATGTGGCCTGCGCAGGTTCCCTGTTGGGAATCGCTCTATCAAAACCCTCCTCATTTCCAGTAGGAAAAGTAGATTTTCTGGAGGTCCTGCCCATGACCTTCACCGAATTCTTGATGGCAAACGGAGATTTGAATCTGGCTTCCTATCTTGATGGCAAATCGGACCTGGACCCGGTACCGGATGCTTTTTTCAACCCTCTGACGGAGAAACTCAAAATGTACTTCATAACAGGCGGCATGCCGGAATCCGTCCGTTCCTGGACGAAAGACCGGGATGTGGAGTTGATGCAGCAAGTACTGTCAAATATTCTGAATGCTTATGAACGGGATTTTGCCAAACACCCGGATCCCAAGGATTTCCCTAAAATTTCTCTGATTTGGCGTTCCATTCCCTCCCAACTTGCAAAAGAGAATAAAAAATTCTTGTATAAAGTCGTGAAGGAAGGTGCCCGGGCCCGGGAATACGAGGATGCGCTTCAATGGCTTTGTGATGCCAATCTGACCTATAAAATCTATCGGAGCAGCGGTCCGGGGCTTCCGATTTCTGCCTACGACGACCTTACTGCTTTCAAATTATACATGGCGGACGTGGGACTTCTGCGCAGGTTGTCCCTCCTGGCGCCTTCTGCTTTTGGGGAGGGGAATCGGTTGTTCACCGAATTCAAAGGGGCACTCAGCGAAAACTATATCCTTCAGGCACTTCGGAACCAGTTGGAAGCCATGCCCCGCTACTGGACATTGGAGAACCCGAAAGCAGAGGTTGATTTCCTGATTCAGCGGGAGAATGATATTCTGCCGGTGGAAGTCAAATCCGAAGGAAACGTTGAAAGCAGAAGCTTGAAAAAGTATAAGGAAAAGTACGGGGATCGGGTTCCGCTTCGGATCCGGTACTCCGCGAATAATCTGCGCCTGGATGGTGATCTTCTCAATATCCCATTATTTCTAGCGGATCAAACGGACCAGCTCATTGAGATTGCTTTAAAAAGGTAATTAAGCCTCCGGACCAAGGCAGTCCGGAGGCTTTTCGTCTCTGTTATTTATACGTGGGTAGTTTTTCACCCAGCAATCGGTATCGGTCCCTTATGCTTTCCAGCTCACACTCCCCGATAAATTCTGTCATCGCCGCCGCATTCCCCTGCCGCCTGCTCTTTTCAATGCTGCTTATGTACTCGTGTCTTAGAACCGGCGGAATCGTGACAATAAAATATCCTTTGTTGAGCAATATTAGATTTAGCAATAAACGTGCTGTTCGGCCATTGCCATCAGCGAATGGATGGATATCCACTATTTTGTTATGGATGGCAGCGGCAAATTCAACAGGGTGCAATTTTTTTTGGTTTTTCTCCGCCCACATTATCATTTTCTTGACTGCATCCGGCACCTTATCCGGTGGTGTCGTTGCATGTTCCGAACCGACGATAAAATTTTGTTCGGTTTTATACTTACCAGCATGCTCCTCATCAATTTTTTGATAAAAAAGCCGGTGAAGAGCTAGCAGGTTTTCTTCTGTTACGACATTCCCCTGACCCTTTGCGATCTCAACCATAAAGTCAAAGGCCTTTCCATGACCATAAGCTTCATTATGCTCCCGAAGGGTTTTCCCTCCAACGGTGATGCCTTCTTCAATCACTACTTGTGTCTCGGATAAAGTGAGGGTGTTTCCTTCAATGGCATTGCTGCTATAAGTCAAACTGACCCTGTAGTAATCTTTTAGGTTTTCGAGCTGTTCCCGAGAAAGAGCGAAGGACTTATCATAGTAGTCTTTATAGAAATCTATTTTTTTCAGTAACTCCTGCATGTTAAACTTCTCACCCCCGTTTAAGGCTGCCCCGATCTAATAAAATCCACGATTCTGCTTCTATTATACCTTATTATTTGAAATTTGTGTTTATTATTCACGGGCTAAGATTGACAAAATCCACGGGTTCATTTTCACAAAATTCACGGGTTGAGATTGACAAAATTCACGGGTTGAGATTGACAAAATCCACGGGTTGAGTCCATTAACAAGAATCCCGCCAGGCTCCCGCTGCACGTCGCAGCCACTGCCGGCGGGATTCTTCTATCCGCTCTTAATCTCTGTTATTCCTATTCCACCTTCACGCCCTTGTAAAAGGCGATGTGGCCTTTGATTTCCTTGGCTGCCTCCTTCGGTTCCGGATAGTACCAGGCGGCGTCCTTGTTCAGGGTGTCTACCTGGACATCGTAATAGCTGGCCACGCCTTTCCAGGGGCAGGTGGTGTGGGTATCGCTGGGAATCAGGTATTCCATGTTCACGTCTTTTTCCGGGAAGTAATGGTTTCCTTCCACCACCACCGTGTCTTTGGACTGGGCAATGATTTTTCCTTCATACATAGCTCGGATCATGGTCGTTCTCCTTTCTTCACCGAAGCTCCGGGGCATTTTCCCCTAGAGATTCCTTATACCGTTTCTTACTCTCATACATAGCCTGATCCGCGATGCTTAACAACTTTTCGGCATCCGCCTCCGGCTTTTCCGTCGACAGGGCCAGGCCAAAGCTGGCATGGACAGGGTAGGGCTTTTCTGATGCCTCTGCCAGATGATGCACACTTGCTTCCAGCCGCTTCAAGATTTTCTCAGCACAGGGCCGGTCGCAATTATCAAAGATGGCCACCATCTCGTCCCCCCCATACCGGAACACCACATCCTTCATTCCTGTGTTGCGGATCAAAAGGTCGGCCATTTTTTCAATGTAAGCGTCCCCCTCTTCGTGGCCATAGCGATCATTGACCAGTTTGAGAAAGTCGATGTCCATAAAACAGATAGCAAGGGGAGTTCCTTTGCTCCTGCTCTGTTCCAGCATTTCATTCAGTCTCTGCAACCCATAATGCTTGTTCAGCAGGCCGGTCATGTGATCGGTGGCGGCATCCTTCAAGAGGACCGCCTCTGCCTCTTTCAGCCGGGTCACGTCCACAAACCCCAAAATGAAGGCCTCTTCATTCCTGTATAGAATGGACCGGGAGGAAAGTTGGAGAAAGCGTCGTTCATTTTCGGCCTGGTCCACGACCACTTCGATTCCTTCCAGCACATTTTCCCGGACAAGCAAGCTCTCCAAGGATTCCGATTCTTTGCCGACCATCTGCAGACCCCGAAGGACAGAATCCCCTTCTCCTTTGCTGGTAATGCCGAACAGTTCCCTCGCCAGCCGGTTGATCAGCAAGATATCCTTATTCTCCTTACGAATCAGCATCATGGGATTGGGGGCGGTGAGGAACAGTTTAGTCAGATTGTCCCTGGCTTCTTTCAAGCCCTGCATCCTCATTCCAAGCTCCCGAAGGGCTGGGCCGAAAACAAAGACGGAAACCAAAAGCAAGGTGCTTAATGAGATGACCAGGATCCACTGCTCCACCTCCTGGGTTTTTTGAATAACCCTTTTAGCTTCCTCTTCGTGGGCTTGGACGATTTCTTCCATTATTCTCAGGTAATCCGGTTCATTGGCCCGAATGATCCGAAGCTGGCGCAGCAATTCTTCTTCGTTGGCGACCGGCTTGTCAATCAACGCCAGGGTCCTTTTCCCGGCATGAAAAATTGCCATTAAATAGGGATCCGCCTCTTCATATAGCTCCGGAATCCGGCTTTCCGTGGTGAAAAGGGACTGTACTCTCCCGTAATCCGACCGAAGCAGTTGATGATTCTGCTCCCAGGACTGCAAGGATGACCAAAGCTCAATCCGATAGGCTCTCTGTTCAGCTCCCGTGACCGCCTGATCCACCCCCAGGGCCGCTTTGGCGATTTTCTGGCTGTACATCCTTTGCTTTCCTGCCACGTTGATCAGTTCGGCATTGTCCTGTTGAACGTTGATCAGATGCTGGACCATCATCTGGTTTAAGAGGACCAGAAGAGCCAGCAAAACAATGCTGATCGTATATTTATTCCTCAGGGAGACAATGAGCTTTTCCCGCTTTTTTTGCTTGATTTTGTTCACACCCCTCTTATTTTCCATTATTTGACATTTATTGGTTTTTATGCTACGCTTTTTCTTGAGTTCTTATGATTCTTATACCCATTATTACATCACCGGGGAGAAAGTGCAATGGAGCTTTTATATCGGGATACGGAAAAGTACCTTCACCACTGCCGGACCAACCGTCAGCTGGCTAAGGGTACCATACTCAGCTATCAGTTGTCCCTCCGGCATTTCTTGAAATTCCTGGAAGAAAGGCCCAATCCCCCGTCCACCTGGAATCAGATCCGGCGGCGGGATCTGGACGATTTTCTAGCCCACATCCAGGACCGCTACCAGGTCTCTACTATCCGGAACATCTTTACCGATATCCGGGTTTTCTTCTATTATCTTGAATCGGAGCAGGAGGACTTCCAGAATCCCTTCCGGAAGTTCCGCCTCCGTCTGCGGCAGCCAGTCCGAGTGATCCAGTCCCTGACCCAAATGGAAATGGAGGCCATCCTAAAAGCAGCTGCCCGGTCCCAGGCAGATACAGCGGAAGACCGGCTGCTGAAACAGCTGATTCCCGAGCTTCTCTTTTATTTCGGCCTCCGGGTCAGCGAGCTGTGCCTCCTGCCCCGCTCCTCGTACCATGAGGATACGGGCCTCTTTGACATCAAGGGGAAAGGCAGCAAGGACCGGACCATGATCCTAGCCTATCCCCCGCTGAAAGAACTGCTGGACCGGTACCTCTCCCTGATCCCGCCTCCTCCCGAATCAACCGACCTGCTTCTGTTGCGGGGAGGACGGTTTCCTCTTCAAGGGGGATGGGTCCGGATCTTGCTGAAGAATCAGGCCCAAGAAGCGGGAATCACCAAGCCGGTTACGCCCCACACCCTCCGCCATACCTTTGCCTCCCTGCTGCTGGAGGAAGGGGTGGACATCAAATACATCCAGGAATTTTTAGGCCATGGCTCTCTGAAGATCACCCAACAGTACCTTCATACCACAAATCAGAGAAAGAAGGCGGTCCTCCGGGAATACCACCCAAGAAGCCGGATCCGCCCGGACCAAAGAGAGGAAGAAAATTCATGACGATTCCTAGTACCTTTCCCAAGTCCCTGGATCAGGCCTGCCTGGACTTTATCCGAAAGGAATGCCCCAAGCTGCCCCTCTCTCCTTCCACCATCACCAAATACCGGTACAACCTGAACGGTTTTCTGGCCTTTTGCCGGGAACAGGTTCCTCCTGTCCTGGCACCGGAGCAGCTTACCCGGAAACTCTTTGAAAAATACAACGAGTATCTTCAAGGCCAGGCCAAGGAGCAGAAGGACACCATTAAGAAGCGTTTCACCACCCTCCGGGTTCTTTGCCGGTTCCTCCACCAGGAAGGCCGGATTCCGGAGGATTTTCTCCTGGATTTTCATCCCGGCCAGCCTCCCGGTCCCCAGGCCTGGCAGGAACCTCTGCCCTCTCCCTACTGGCATCACTGCCAAGAATTTCTGAGGTACTGCCGTTCCAATCGGCGGCTTTCCGATCATACCCTCCGGGCTTACCGAAACGATCTTCGATGTTTTTCTCTTTATCTGGAGGCATCGGGAATCCAGTCCCCGGATATCAGCCATATCAGCAAAGAAACCCTGGAGGGCTACCTGGACCATATGGTGAATCGCCTCAAGAAAAAAACCATCCGGCGGCATTTTGCCTGTCTGATGGCCTTTACATCCTACTTGGAATACGAAGAGTTGCTAGATAAAAATCCCTTTGACCGGTTTCGCCTGAAGCTCCGGGATCCCCAGCGCCGCCCCGTGTCCCTGTCCCTGCCGGAAATGGAGCTGCTCCTTCAGGCCGCCTACAGCCGAAAGGGCCGGTCATCCATCGAGGAAAAGGGCATCATCCGGGATATCGCCGTCATGGAGCTTCTCTTTGCCTGCGGTATTCGGGTCAGTGAGCTTTGCGGCCTGACCTTCCAGGACTACGACCGGGAGGAGCATTCCCTGCTGATCCACGGCAAAGGCTCCCGGGACCGGGTCCTTTTCATCCCAGGAGAAGAACCCAGGCAAGCCCTGGATCGGTATCTGGAAATCCGTCCCGGCCCTCCCGATCCGGAAGATTTTCTCTTTTTGAATAAATACGGGGCTCCTTTAGAGCCCCACGGTGTCCGGAACAGTGTCCGGCATTACGTGGAGCAGGCCGCCCTCCGACGCCACGTCTCCCCCCACACCTTCCGTCACACCTTTGCCTCCCTTTTGCTGGAGGAGGGAGCTGATATCAAGTACATCCAGGAGTTCCTGGGTCACAGCAGCATCCTCACCACTCAGATCTACCTCCATACCAGCGACGAAAAAAAACGGGAGATCCTGAAAACCAGGCACCCCCGCAATAAGATGGATGTTCCGATAATAAATTTTTTCCCCAAAACCATCAATTAAGTGTTGAAGAATCCTTGTTAAACGGATAACATATAGAAAAACCCTTTGATGCAAACAGGAGGAATAGACAATGAAAAGAATGGCAGGTGCCCTTGGCGTCATGAAAGAAAAGAAAACCCCCAAAATGAGGGCTTTCATCGGCTTACTGGTGTTGCTGATGATGGCATCGGTCCTGATGGCCGGTTGCGGGACCACCCCGGAGGAACCCCCTGCACCAGAGGAAACACCTCATGTGATTACCGAGCTCCTTTTAATCGGAACCCTGAGCGGGCCCACTGGAATCGGCATGGTGGAACTGATGGAGGATCCTTCCCAGTACCAGATTTCTGTATTCCAGTCCCCCGATGAAGTGGCCGCGAAAGTCATCAGCGGCGAACTGGAAATCGCAGCTTTGCCTTCCAACCTGGCCGCCACCCTATACAACAAACTGGAGGGAGAAATCGTCCTTCTGGCCACCAACACCCTGGGAACCTTATATATCGTTGAAAACGGCGAAACCATCACCAGCGTGGAAGACCTGAAGGGTAAGACCATTCAGGCCAGCGGAAAAGGCGGCACCCCGGAATATATCCTGAACCAGATCCTGACGGCAGCCGGCATGGATCCTGCTGCTGACGTAACCATCAATTGGCTGATGAACCATTCCGACGTGGCCACCACCGTGGCAGCCCAGGAAGGGACTATCGGCATGCTGCCCCAGCCCTTCGCTACCGTCGTTACGGCAAAAAAAGAATCGGTCCAGGTACCCCTGGACCTGGATGAAGAATGGGAAAAGGCAACCGATACGGCTCTGCCCATGGGAGTCCTGGTGGCCCAGAAATCCTTTGCGGAAAACCGGGCAGCCGACCTGACCGTGTTCCTGGCTGACTATGAAGCTTCCGTAGAAGCCGTCAATGCCGACCCGGCAGCCGCCTCTTTACTGGTGGCCAAGCATGGGGTCATTGCCGATGCCGGGGTGGCGGAAAAAGCCATTCCCTTCTGCAACATCGTGTACGTCCCTGCCCAGGAAAGCAAAGCCGACCTGGAAGCCTTCTTTACCATCATCAGCGCTATGAATCCCAAATCCATAGGAGGGAAAATGCCCGATGAAGCCTTCTACTATACGCCGGAGCAGTAAGCCTTCGGGAAACCTATTGGAATCAAGCAAGGGTCCTTTTAAAAGGGCCCTTATTGTCCTGTTCTGGCTGCTCCTCTGGCAGCTGGCCTACTGGGGCGTGGGTAAGGATGTGGTCCTTCCCTCGCCAGTTCACACCTTCCAGACTCTGTTCCAGCTGATTCTGACCAAAGGATTTTATCTGGATGTCTCGGCCACCATGGTCCGGGTCGTCCTGGGCATCCTCCTCTCTTTTGCCAGCGGGCTGATTACGGCCGTAGCTGCTTATCTGATTCCGCTGATCAAGGATATTCTGAGCTTTGCGGTACAAGTCCTGAAATCCACACCGGTGATGGCGGTGATTATTTTCGCCCTGCTCTGGCTGACTTCCGGGAATGTCCCCATCTTCGTCTGCTTTCTCATGTGCTACCCCGTGGTTTACACCAACGTCCTTTCCGGCCTGGAAAGCCTCAGCCGGGAAACCCTTGAGATGAGTCAGGTGTATCATATCCGCAATAAGGATAAAATCCGCTATATCTACCTGCCCTTCGTTTCCCCCCACATCAAATCGGCCCTGAGTCTGATCACCGGCCTTTCCTGGAAGACCGTGGTAGCCGCCGAAGTCCTGTCCAGCCCCAAATTTTCCATGGGCTACAACCTGCTCAACGCCAAGGTCTATTTGGAAACCGAAGCCCTCTTTGCCTGGATCATCGCCATCGTCACCCTCAGCGTGATCTTCGAAAGAATCGTGAAAAGGCTCCTGTTCCGGGGCAGAAGGAGGCATCATCATGATTGAGATCCGGGGAATCTATAAAAAATATAAGAAAGAATACATTTACGAGAATTTCAGCCTTTCCTTCCCGGAGGGGCAAGTCACCGTGCTCCTGGGACCTTCTGGCTGCGGGAAAACCACCCTGCTTCGGATGCTGGCCGGACTGGAATCCTATGAAAAGGGAACCATTTCCGGAATGAAGGGAAAGCGGATTTCCTTTGTATTTCAGGAGGATCGGCTCCTTCCCTGGCTGACGGTGGGGGAAAATCTGGCCCTGGTGTTAAAATCCTTCCTGGAACCGGATCAGGCCAAGGAACGGTCGGAGCAAGTTCTAGAGCTGCTGAACATCCCGGAAACCCGGAACATGATGCCGGAGGAGCTGAGCGGCGGCATGCAAAGGCGGGTGGCCATCGGCCGGGCACTGGCCTATGACGGAGACATCATGATTCTGGATGAACCCTTTAAGGGAATGGATGACGCTCTGAAAAGTCAGGTCCTGCCCAAGCTGGCCAAGTCTTGGGAGGAATCGGGGAAAACGGTGATCCTGGTGACCCACGACCTTTCCGATGCCCGTAAGCTTTCCCATTCTATTTACGAATTGTCCGGCAGGCCCGTACAATGTCGAATCAAATCGAATATTGAAGGTTAATTTTTTCAGCCGGAAAATGTAACCGGTCCCAGTCCAAAAAACCCCGAAAACCTTGAAATTTCATAGAAAATTGAACACAAAACATTTGTGATTCCTGCTACGATATGATAAATTTAATTTAGCAAATTTTTATCAATCTCCCTTTGTTCAAGCAGAAAATTCGATCATTTAGAAAGGCATCTTTAAAGGAGGATCACTTCAAATGAAATCAATTTCGAAAAACAAACGAATCAAGGTGAATGTCAACGGACGGGAACTGGAGGTCTATGAGGAGCTGACCATTCTCCAGGCCCTTACTCAGGAGGATGTCCATGTTCCTCATCTTTGCTACGATATCCGTCTGGATAGGGCTAACGGAAACTGCGGCCTCTGCGTAGTCGAGCTGGGAGAGGGAGACGAAAAGGTCGAAGTCAAGTCCTGCCAGACTCCGATCAAAGAAGGCATGGTGATCAACACCAACAGCCAGAAACTGAAAGATTATCGAAAAATCCGCCTGGAGCAGCTGCTGTCCGACCACAATGCGGACTGCGTGGCTCCTTGTGTCAATACCTGCCCGGCCAACGTGGACATTCAGAAATATCTGCGTCATGCCCAGGCCGGCAACTTTACCGACGCTCTGAAGACCATTAAGGAAACCAATCCCTTCCCGGTGGTATGCGGCCGGGTATGTCCCCACCCCTGTGAAGCTGAATGCCGCAGGAACCTCATCGACACTCCTGTAGCCATCAACTACGTTAAGCGGTTCGTGGCTGACCTGGATATCGACTCCCTGGCACCCTTCGCCCCGAAGATGAAGCCGGCTTCCGGCAAAAAAATCGCCATCATCGGAGCCGGCCCTTCCGGTTTATCTGCTGCATATTACAGTGCCATCAACGGCCATGACGTCACCATCTTCGAACGGCAGCCCCATGCCGGCGGTATGATGCGATACGGCATTCCTGAGTATCGTCTGCCCAAGGCTACTCTGGACAAAGAAATCACTCTGATCCGCAATCTGGGGGTTAAGATCATCACTGGAAAAGCGGTGGGTACCCATATCATGCTGGCCGACCTGCAAAAGGATTTTGATGCGGTTTATCTGGCCATCGGTTCCTGGGGTGCCACCCCGATCCAGTTCGAAGGCGTCTGGATGGGCATCCAGTATCTGGAGCAGACCACCAAGGGCCTGGATACCAAGACCGGCAAAGATGTCGTCGTCATCGGAGGCGGCAATACCGCCATCGACTGTTCCAGAACCGCCCTGCGAAGCGGCGCCGAAAAGGTGACCATTCTCTACCGAAGAAGCCGGGAAGAAATGCCGGCAGAGCCTTATGAAATCGAAGAAGCCCTTCAGGAAGGGGTCAAGATGGTGTTCCTGATCTCTCCTGAAAAAATAGAAGCCAAGGGAGATAAAAAGCTGGTTCACTGCATCAAGATGGAACTGGGAGAACCGGACCGTTCCGGCAGAAGAAGGCCTATTCCCATTGAGGGCAGTGAAACCATCATTGAAACCGACACCGTCATCGGTGCCATCGGGCAGAGCACCGATACCAGGTTCTTATACAACGACCTGCCTGTTCGGTTGAACAATTGGGGCGACGTGGACATCAACGGCAAGACCTTTGAGACCTCCGAACCGAAGATTTTTGCCGGCGGAGACTGTGTCACCGGACCAGCTACCGTTATCCAAGCCATCGCGGCCGGACGCCACGCAGCCGAATCCATGGATTGCTATCTGGAAAAGGGCTATGTGAAGCCCCATGCCCAGGATTACAGCTGCAGCAGGGGAACCCTGGAAGACCTGCCAAGATGGGAATTCGAGGAGATGCCCAAGATCAAGCGGGCTGAAATGCCGGCCATCGATCCGGAAACCAGAAAGAAGAGCTACATGGAAGTGGAACTGGGCCTTACCCGGGAAGCCGCCATGGAAGAAGCGGACCGATGCCTCCAGTGCGGCTGTAAGGAGCGATACGACTGCCACCTGAGAGAAACGGCCAGCGAACACGAAGTGGCCTTCAAACAGCCGGTCCATGACCGACCCTACTTCCCCATCGTGGAGGACCATCCCTTCATCGTGCGGGATCATAACAAGTGCATTTCCTGCGGCCGCTGCATCGCTGCCTGCGCTGAGGTGGAAGGGCCGGACATCCTGACCTTCTACATCAAAAACGGGCGACAGCTGGTCGGTACCAAGAGCGGGCTGCCCCTGAAGGAGACAGACTGCATCAGCTGCGGTCACTGCGTCAACGCCTGCCCCTGCGGAGCCCTCCGTTACCGAAGCGAAAAAGCAGAAGTATTCTCCGCCCTCAACGACCCGACCAAGACCGTGGTTGGCTTCCTGGCACCGGCGGTTCGAGCCATCGTAGCCGAACATTATGACCTGACTGCCGACGAATCCACCCCCTTTATGGCCGGCATGCTGAAGAAACTGGGCTTTGACCGGGTCTTCGACAACGCCTTCTCCGCAGACCTGACGATTCTGGAAGAAACCAACGAGTTCCTGGGCCGGGTCACCAATGGGGGGGTCATGCCTCAGTTCACCTCCTGCTGCCCGGGCTGGGTCAACTTTGTGGAAAGAAGATATCCGGAACTGATTCCCAATCTTTCTTCCTGCAAGTCCCCTCAAATGATGATGGGAGCCACCATCAAGAGCCATTATGCCAAACTGTCGGGAATCGATAAAAAGGATCTCTTCGTGGTATCCATCGTTCCTTGCATCGCTAAGAAATATGAGGCCAAGAGGCCCGAATTTGCCCCCGACGGCGTGGCCGATGTAGACGCAGTCCTCAACTCCCTGGAACTTCTGGAAATGATGGAATTAAAGGGAATCGAGAAATCGGACATCTCCGCTCAGGAATACGATGATCCCTACAAGATCGGTACGGGAGCCGGCATCCTCTTCGGCAACTCGGGAGGCGTGGCAGAAGCCGCCCTGCGGCTGGCCGTGGAAAAGCTGTCCGGCGTACCTTTAGGCCAACACGTGGACTTCACCGAAATCCGTGGTTTTGACGGAGTCAAGGAAACCACCATCGAAGCCAACGGCATGAAGGTTCGGGTAGCTGTCATCAGCGGTCTCAACAACGCTGAGCCCATCCTGCAGAAGATGGTCAACGGAGAAGAAATCGGCTACGACCTGATTGAAATCATGGCCTGCCCGGGAGGCTGCATCTCCGGCGCCGGACATCCGGTACCGGAAAAGATCGGCACCCTGGAACAGCGAGGCCAGGTCATCATTGACGCAGATAAGGGATCCAAGTATCGGAAATCCCAGGACAATCCGGATATCGTCAAACTGTACAAAGACTTCTTCGGAGAAGCCAACTCCCATCTAGCCCACGAACTGCTCCACACCCACTATGCTCCGGTAAAGGGAGATACCCTGGGCAGAAACGTGGTACGAAAGAGCGATTCCGCCTTCATTACCAGGGAGTTTGAGATCTGCATCTGTGATAAATGTGCCGCGCAAGGCTCCAGAGAACTGTTTGAGGCTACGAAAAACCGGATCATCAAGCAGAAAAAGGATGCCTTCGCCAAAGTTCGAACCATCCGGCTGAAGGAAAACCATCCGGGAGAAGGCATCCACGTAACCCTGGACGGCAAGGTCATCGACCCCTCCAAGCTGGACAAGATCTACCGGACCATCAAGGGCGGTCAGGATCTGCGGGACAATTAGTGGCTGCAATGGTGAGGGTTTACCCCCTCAAATAATCTGATGATTCCATAAAAATCCCGCTTTGGAAACCGCAACAGGCAGTTTTCAAAGCGGGATTTTATGTGTATGAAAGTTGTTGATGAATACCAAACATTAGGGTGAAAGTTTCGTTCTTAAAGTTCTTCCCTGATTCTGGCAATAATCTCCGCCGGTTCCTGCATGGCGCCCTTTCCCAGATCTCCGCAGGCCAGCAGGGATTCTCTTGGTTCGATGATCCGGAATCCACGGCTTTTCAGCTTCTTCAGGTTTTCCTGCAGGGCTGGATTTTCGTACATGTTGGTGTTCATGGCCGGGGCCAGGTAAATAGGCTTCCCTTTGACGGCCATCATGACGGTGGAGAGGAAATCATCGGCGATTCCACCAGCCAGCTTTCCGATGATGTTGGCAGTGGCCGGAGCGATCAGGCAGAGGTCTGCTTTCTTAGCCAGAGCGATGTGTTTCACCTCGCTAGGGGTGATTTCATCGAACATATCGATGTATACCTTATTGTGGGTCACCGACTGGAAAGTCAGGGGAGTCACGAATCTTTGAGCGCTCTCCGTCATAAGGACATCCACGTTGCATCCCAGCTTGGTCAGCTGATTGGCCAGATCCGCGGCCTTATAGACGGCAACGCTGCCGGTTACTCCCAGTAGTATGTTTTTCATCCTTGCATCCCTCCCAGTTCTTCCATCACCCGGTGACTGATGGTCCTTGCAATCTCTTCCTTGGTTCCCATTTCATCGTAGCTTTTATCTTCGTGAACCAGATAACCGGGATGGGCATCCCCTTTGATCTCCGTCAGATCGTTGGCCAGAACAAAGGTACAGCCATTTTTCAGCAAGAGATTGTGGGCTACCGTAATCAGTTCTTCCCGGGGAACACCGCTGAGCAGCTTGAATCCCACCAGAAGGGTTTCCGGGCTCCATTTTTTGATAGAAGAAATCACCTTGGGAGTTTTTTTCAGCAGGATTACCAGATCTTCGATTTCGGAACTGATTTTTTTCGCCGAATCCAGGCTCTTCCCTTCCTGCAGATCCTGGAGGGTGGTGACCTCCCGAACGGTATAATCACTGACCGCCATGGCATGGATCACCCCATCGATCCGTTCCCGTTCCAAGATCTCTTTCAGGTTTTTCTCAAGATCCGACACCCCCCCGATGGGTACCGGAACCACGTTGGTTCCCTCTGGCACTTCTGCCCGGCTTCCGTGGAGATAATAGAGGGTATCGATCCGGCTTCCGTATTCTTTCAGGAAGGCCTCCCCGATAATCTTGCCCAGCCGCCCCGTGGACATGTTGGTGATAGCCCGGACATCGTCTATCCTTTCGGTGGTTCCTCCTGCTGTAATGATAAGTTTCATGATATTTCCTCCAGAAGTTTGATTTTCTCTGTGTAAAAGTAGTTTAATTGAGTATAATATATCATAGACCGAAAAAAATATCATCCCGAAATTAAGGAGGGCTCCCTTGGATAACATACTATTTGCCTTTTTGCTGACCCTGTTTGCCGGCCTCAGCACCGGAATCGGCAGCCTGCTGGCCTTTTTCACCAGCAAGACCAATACCCGTTTTCTCGCGGTTAGCCTTGGTTTTTCTGCCGGTGTCATGATCTACGTTTCCATGGTGGAAATTTATCAAAAGTCTATGAGCACCTTAGGCGAAGCCCTGGGAGAAACTGCTGGAGGCTGGGTGGCCGCTGTCAGCTTTTTTGGTGGCATGCTCCTGATCGGCATCATCGACAAACTGATTCCCCAAGGGGAAAACCCCCATGAGCTCCATTCGGTGGAGGAAATGAATTGCGATCTTCAGGAATGCAGCCATCATATGGGGATGAAAGAGAAATATGATGAAGCCGTCAAGAAAAATAAGCTTCACCGCATGGGGGTATTCACTGCCCTTGCTATCGGCATTCATAACTTCCCGGAAGGACTAGCTACCTTTATCGCCGCCTTGCAGGAACCTGCCATCGGGATTTCCATTGCCATTGCCATCGCCCTGCATAACATACCGGAAGGAGTAGCTGTCTCCGTGCCTATTTACTATGCCACCGGCAGCCGAAAGAAAGCCCTGGGCTATTCCCTGCTTTCCGGACTGGCGGAGCCTTTAGGTGCTTTAATTGGATTCCTGATCCTGATGCCTTTCCTGAACGATACCCTCTTTGGCATCATCTTTGCCCTGGTAGCCGGAATTATGGTCTTTATCTCCCTGGATGAACTGCTCCCTTCCGCCCGGGAATACGGAGAGCATCATCTGTCCATTTATGGCCTGGTGGGGGGCATGGTTCTGATGGCGGTCAGCTTGCTGTTGTTTATGTAGGAGCTCATATTATCGTTTGAGTGTCTGGTCAATATACTCGTTCACAAGTTTTCTTTCCTTTTGAGTTAATTGCCCAACTATCATGTCGAATTGTTCTGAATCCAGATGCGGAAACAAACTATTAATAGCCTCCTGGTCCTTCTCCTTTTTCACACCTCTGTCTCTATTGATAATCATTTTGTGTATTACATAAGATTCCGGTCTGGGAACCGTAATCGAAAAATCCAATAATTCAATTTCAACAGTGTTGTTTAAAATTGTTGATAGGTGCCGCAATGCCTGGGCAGATACGCCCATACTTGTTTTGATAACACGCCTGTCTCCTTTGCCCTTTTGAGCAATGAGGAACTCAATTTCCATCAACTCAGGGGTGTATATTTTTGTTGTACCTTCCAACACGTCTTGTGCAACAGTATATCCCATCTCTTTAGCCAATGCAGGTATGTTTACAGATTTGTGTGGTCTTCTCATATTCTTGATTAGAAAATCAATATCTAAAGTTCTTAAATTCGCAGAGTAGCCTTGAAGGATTCCAGATTGGGCATATATATACTCAGACCAACTCCCTATAAGTATAATATGATCCAATAACTGATTATCTTTTAACGGCTTTATGAAGGCCCAAAAGTCTTTATACTGCATATCATTCATCGTATCACTCTCTCAATTTTCTTGATATTTTCATTGATTTGTCTTATTGATTTTTCCAATTGCTTTCTTCGCTCAATCTGTTCTTTTAATTTATCCACATCATTTGGTTTTACATATGTTCCTACTATCTTTCTACCGTCTCGCCTTTGAAGGTAGAAATAAGTTTTATTTTTTATCATCTTCTTGGAAAGATATCCTACCGGCATTGTGCCCAGCTCCTTTTCCATTACAGCTTTGATTTTTTTAATTCTGTCCAGCTCTTCCTGCAAAACAAGGTCTAATACCGCCATTCACACTCACCCCCCTTAATAACCTACTTTTTTAATCAATCATAATATGTAGGTTAATATGATTTTACCATATTATAACCTACATATCAATGTAAATTATATTTTGTAGGTTATTATGCCTGCGTTGATTTACCTTTGCGATTTCAAATCAACATTACATTATTTAGAAGGAGCAGCCACGGATTTTCATCCAGGCTGCTCCTTCGCATTTCCATACTCTTTTGTCCGTTATTTCGTCTCCGGCTGATACAGGCCTTTTTCCAACAGGAACTCCATCAGGAGTTTCCCCGTGTTTCCGGTGATCTTCAAGCAATTGGTCAGATGTTCCCGAGTTTCAAAGGGATGGGGATTCAGCGCTCTGCAGCAGGTGACTCCGAATTTCTCCTGAAACTTGTCGTGGAATTCCTTGGCATAATCATAGGCTTCCTGACGGCTTTCCTCCTTGGAGGTCCGTCCCTTGACCATGTTGATGGCCACGATGGAGCCAGTCAGAGCACCACACATACAACCGGCCTCTCCCACTCCGCTTCCGAAGCCGGTGACCAGCCGAACCAGTTCCGGATCCATGTCCGGTGCCAGGCGGGGCTGAAAGGCTTTGAAGATGGCTTCTGCACAATTGTTCCCTTCCTTGAAATAGTTGCCGGACTCATTTCTGGCATCGATAATCAACTGGTCCCGCTGTTCCAGGGCCTGATTAGTTTCCATGATGATGCCCTCCGTGGCCGCCGTGGCCACCGCAGGAAGCTACGCCGCTGACCAGTTTGCCAGCCGCATAATCAGCCGCCACATCTTTAGCAAGTCCGGTTCCGCCAACCACCGGAATGATTCCTACTTCATTGAGACGGTTAAAGGCTCCAGGGCCCATTCCCCCGGAAATCAAGACGTCCACATCATATTCCTTCAGGAATGCGGGCAGGTCTCCGTGTTCATGGCCGGGGCTGTCGATGGAAACCTCCGATACAATTTTGTCTCCTTCTACCGTAAACAGGTTGAAGTTCAGGCAATGGCCAAAATGGCCCGTAATTTGTTCTTTTTCGCTGGCTACTGCAATAATCATAATTTTCCTCCTGATCTATAGCTTTTCCAGGACACCGTCAAACCAGTCTCCTGTATAGTTTTCAATGGTTCCGCTGTCGCAAGCCTCTGCAATGGATGAATCCAGGGGCAGCCGGGTCAGAATCTTCAAGCCGTATTCCTCGGCAATCTTTTCCAATTTGCTTTCTCCGAAGATCCGATGCTCACTTCCGCAATCCGGACATTTAAAATAGGACATGTTTTCGACGATTCCCAAAATAGGAACATCCATCATTTCTGCCATCTTTACCACTTTGGTAACGATCATGGATACCAAATCCTGAGGGGAGGTCACTACCACGATGCCGTCAATCTTCAGGGACTGGAATACAGTAAGAGTCACGTCCCCGGTTCCGGGAGGCATGTCGATGAACATGTAATCTTCATCTTCCCAGATCACGTCGGTCCAAAACTGTTTGACGGCCCCACCGATGAGGGGCCCACGCCAAACCACCGGATCTGTATCATTTTCTAATAGCAGATTGATGGACATCACGTCGATTCCGGTTTTTGTCTTCACCGGCAGTAGTCCTTCCTCAGTGGAATAAGCTTTTTCTGTTATACCGAAAGCTTTGGGAATCGAAGGCCCGGTAATGTCTGCATCCAGAATGGCGGTTTTAAAGCCCTTCCGTTGGCTGGTGATGGCCAGCATGGAGGTGACGGAGGATTTCCCAACCCCACCTTTTCCGCTGACTACGGCGATGACCTTCTTCACGCTGCTTGCTGGGTGCAGCTGTTCGTGAAAATCAGTCTGAGGGGTAGTGCGATCTCCGCAGGACTGGCTGCAGGAACCACAATTGTTGTTGCAATCTTCGCTCATTAAGTTATAGTCTCCTTTCAAATTTGAACTGGATTTTCCGGAAGGATTAGAGTTCGTCCGGCATCCAGATAGTCGATTTGATTCTTCATCATTTTCTTTAATACCCGGAAAGCTTCCTTTCCCGTACAATGGCCGGTAA
>JBLJBD010000128.1:0-17219 GCA_047637815.1 Anaerovoracaceae bacterium | reverse complement strand
CATTTTTCCATGTTCCCTTTATACGTGAAAAAGCCGGTAGCAGTTACCGGCTTGTCAGAAATTCTCATTTAGAATCCTTTAAAGGATCCCTTGTTCAGAAAAGTGGGGATTTCAAAGAGCCCTGGTTTTTCCGGAGCCTCCGGCCTTCCTTCCTCTTCCGGCCTCATACCGGCCGCCTCCGCTTCCTGATTCATCTCTTCAGCCTCCGAATAGGATTCCTCCTGTCTGCCAAAGCCTTCCTCCCGGCCGAAGGAACCGGATGAGCCCGGCTCGGTCAGGCCCCTGGAAATGGTTGGTGCCGTTCCCACGGAACTGAAGGGCTTTCCGATGTTGCATCCCATTTCTGCGGAAGGTCTTTCCTCAAAGCCGGTGGCAATGACAGTGATGACTATTTCGTCCTGCAGATCCTCCCGGACCGTGGAGCCGAAGATGACGATGGCATCTTCATCGGCTGCCTGTTCGATCTGATCCGCGATTTCGTTGATTTCCAGCATACCCAGGTCGTATCCGCCCATGACGTTCAGCAGGATCGCTTTGGCCCCGTTGATGGAGGTCTCCAGCAAGGGACTCTCGATGGCGGTGCGAACCGCATCATTGACCCGGTCTTCTCCCCGGCCCCGTCCCACGCCCATGTGGGCCACGCCCCGGTCACTCATGACCGTCTTGACGTCGGCAAAGTCCAGATTGATCAGGCCGGCTTCGGCAATCAGATCCGAAATGCCCTGGACACCCTGTTTCAGCACGTCGTCCGCCTTGGCAAAGGCTTCCATCATGGTGGTCCGCTTTTCTGAAATCTGCAGCAATTTATCGTTGGGTACGATCACCAGAGAGTCCACATACTTTTTCAGGTATTTGATTCCCATGTCCGCATGCTCCCGCCGCTTCTTTCCCTCGAAGGTGAAAGGCCGGGTTACCACGCCCACGGTCAGGATACCCAGATCCTTAGCCGCCTTGGCGATAACAGGAGCCGCTCCGGTACCGGTGCCTCCTCCCATGCCGGCGGTGATGAAGACCATATCCGCTCCCATAATGAACTTGGTGATTTCTTCAAAATTTTCTTCAGCAGCCTTCTGGCCGATTTCCGGATTGGCCCCGGCCCCCAGACCCTTGGTCAGTTTTTCGCCGATCTGGATCTTGGTCTCTGCTTTGGATGAGTTCAATGCCTGTTTATCGGTGTTCACCGACATAAAGTTAACGCCCTTAAGGCCGTCTTCTATCATTCTGTTAACTGCATTACAACCGCCTCCGCCGACACCGATGACCCTGATCTGGGCAGTACTTAATTCGTTAAATTCAAATTCCAGCATTCCTAGCGACCTCCATTGCGTATATATGGTACGATTATACCATAATCGGGGCTTCTATGCACTAGTTATCGGTAATCTTTTGATTTTTTTTCGCCAGATACCGGTCCAGAGCCAGCCGCCTGATTACAGCCAGATTGTTGAAGAGCCGGCCCCCGAAAACAAAAATTGCCGCGTAATAAAGGGGGACCCCCAGCTTGTCTCCCACGAAGGTCAGGAGCCCTGCCAAAACGGCATTGGTGATGAAACCAGTGATAAAAATCAGGTTGTTGTACCTGCCCTCCAGGTGGGAGCGGGCAGCTCCGACGATGGAGTCCATGGCAGCCAGCAGGGCCATGGTGATGTAGAAGGAAAACTCCGTCGGATAGGATATGTTAAAGACAAACCCCAGGACCAATCCGATCCCCAGACCTCCGAACATTGCTAAAATCATGATTCTTCAACCTCCTCCGCCTTCTCCATGTATCGATAGGGTATCGCCTGCCGGTAGGCCGGGACAAATACCTGGTCCGATAATTCTATTTCAAACAGGACCCCCCAGCTTTTCAAGGAGGTTCCATAGCCTCCCGGTCCGATCAGGGAGGATGCCATTCGGGCTCCGTCGCCAATGGCCCGGATGATAAAGGGCCGGGCATACCGGGTGTTGTTGATTTCCACCGTGTAGCCGGAACAGATCACCGCTGAAGTGTCGATCAACCGCTCCCCGTTGACGGAGATGGCTTCTGCCCCGTTCCGCTTCAGATCATTGATCACCAGCAGGATGTCCACGTCATGGACCAGCAGGTTGTTCAGATCTTCTCCCTCGAACAAGTCCCGGGTTCCGTCATCGATGCGGATGACTACGCCAGGGCCTTCCAGATCGTGGGCGCCGGCATACATGCCGTAGCGGAGGACATCCTTTTCCAGATTGGCCCGAAGGGCCTCTTCGGCTTCCGGTGACTGGCCTTCACTCTGCTCGTATTCAGCCAGCCGGTTTTGGGTTTCTTCCACCAGCAGCCTGGTTTCTTCCAGGCTCTTCTCTTCGCTGTCGATGGTGGTCTTGATATCCGTGATGGCCTTCGGCGAAACGTAGAGCATCTGTCCCCCGCTGACCCGCTGCTGGATCATGAAGCCGGCTCCGATGAACAGGCACAGCATAAAGATCAGGATGGTACTGATATTCTTTCGGATCATGGCTGGACCACCGCCTGAGTTTCGGTATCCACCGGCTTTGCATAGCGGAATGCCACCACTCCGGTATACCGTCCGATCACCATGTTTTCTTTGATTTCCGTATCTACCACCAGGTTATATTTCATCTTCATGGTGTAGACGATCCCTCCCCGAAGGGTGATGGCCCCTTCCAGGGTCTGGGGGTTTCCGATGGCCTTGACGATATAGGGGGGCGCCGTTGCGGTGCCGTTGATGTTGATGTTGGAACCGGCCAGGCTGATTTCCGTGTTGGCGGAGATCCGCTGCTCATTGATGGAAATCGCTTCTGCCCCGGCTTCCTTCAGCCGGTTTACCAGCCCTAAAAGCAGGTCGAAATTGTTGGTAATGACGCTGTAATCTTCCTGATACTGATCCATCACCGGGTCCTTAATGGTCACCAGGATTCCCGGTCCCTGAACGTCCAGGACCCCGGCCCACATCCGGTATTTTTCCAAATCGGAGACAAGCCCGTTGACAAAGGTGTCCTCCTGGGCTTTTTCCTTCTCAATATCAGCCAGCCTTTTTTCCAGGTCCAGCAGTTCCTGAACCACCTCGGCCTTTTCGTCCTGCACCTGTTTCAACTGGGTTTCATAGCCCTTCAGCTTGCCGATGGGGACCAGCCCCCCCTGATCCGATCCGGCATTGGTCCGGATCTGAATGGCCAGGATCAGGCCGATGAATAAAGCCAACAGGCCGATTACCAGTATTCCACTTGATTTCTTCACGTTTTCACCCTCTGTCACTACTACATCATTACCCCGTCAGATCTCCGGGCTGAAGGAGCAGTAATTGTCACTGCCCACCCGGATGACGCCTCGTTCAATGCCGTTTTCAAATAAATCCTTCAGAACCATCTGAAGGTTGCCGTTTTCCATGCTTTTCAGTATATTGTCCGGAGTCCCTTCGCAAATCAGACTGTCATAGATGTAAGCCTTGATGATGACGTTGGAAATGTCGATCTTCTTGAAATACATGTCGTTTTCCTCCATGGATTTCAGCATGAAGAGGGTATCCGTCAGGACGGCATTTTCCTCCACCGTCAGAGCCTTCCCCGGCGTCATTTCCTTGATGGTCATCCCCAGAAGGAGGGGCAGTTTGGGCTCCAGGTCCGAATGGCGGAGCACCAGGCCGTTTTCATCCAGGATGATGAATTTCTTCCCGTAGGGTATGACGGAAGCTTCCTTCCGCTCCTCAACCGTGATGTTGATGGTCCCCGGCAGGGATCGGTTCACGGAAACGTTCCGGATATAGGGGTCTTTGAGAAGCTTCTCCTTCATTATGACCGTATCGGTCCGGAAAAGGTTCCCTCCCACTTTGGCTCCGGCCATCTCAATGATCTGCTCCCCGGTATAGTAGCTGTTGTTTTTTACCTGGACAGCGGTCACGTCAAAAAAGGGGGTGGTTGAAAAATAATAAAGCCCCCCCGCCACAGCCAGCAGGATCAGAAATCGGAGCAGGTAATTCTTTTTTTTGCGCTTTTTTCGCTTTCTCGGTTTTTTATCGGGCCGGGTCGGGGTCCTTCCCTCCTCCAGCTCCATCAGATTGTCTGTCATTGTTCCCCCATGCCAGCTCCGGCGAATCTCCGGATATGACCTGATATATGATTTCCGCTGCATCGGATGTTCCGCAGCGTCGGCTGGCCTCCTCCATGGAGTTCAGCCGGGTTCTGTCTTGGATGAGTTCGTCTGCAACCCGGGCCAGTTCTCCCGGCGCCAGGTCCTTTTCTTCCATCAGCAAGGCCCCACCGTGGTCGGAAATGGCTCTGGCATTAAAATACTGATGATTGCCGGTGACATTGGGGGACGGAATCAGGATGGCCGCTCGGCCGCTGACGGTAATTTCCGCGGTGGTCAGGGCTCCTGCCCGTCCGATGACCAGGTCTGATGCTCCCAGATAATCGGGCATTTCCTGGATGTATTCCAGGATTTTAACCTTTTCCGGATGGTTCAGTTCCAGCCCTTCTGCTTCGGTTCGCACACGATTATAGTATACCCTGCCGGAGGCAAAAAAGATAGATACATCCGGCCGTTCGTCGAAATATTTCATCATCCGGAGGACCTCCTCATTGATCCTGGCAGCACCTCCGCTGCCACCGAAAGCCAGGATCACAAAGGCCTTTTCCGGAATCCCCAGTTTTGCCCGGCAGGCCTTCCGGTCCGGGTCCCGAAACTCCTTCCGGACCGGGTTCCCGGAAACCACCACCCGGCTCCGGGCAGTAAAAAAAGAGGCAGCCTCCTCAAATCCCACGAAGATCCGGTCAGCCTTCTTCTCCAGGATCCGGTTCGTCAGCCCCGGATAGGCGTTTTGTTCATGGATATAATTCCGGATCCCCCGCTGCTGGGCGGCCTTCACCACCGGTCCGCATACGTAGCCACCGGTGCCGATCACCAGGTCCGGCCGGAATTCCCGGAAGATCCAACCGGTCTGCAGGGTGCCCAAAGCCAGTTCCTTCAGGGCTCCCAGATTTTTCAGCATGTTCTTCCGGTTGAAGCCCCGAACCCGGATATACCGGATGGGATAGCCGTGGGCGGGAACAATTCGGGATTCCATGCCCCCTTCTGTGCCGATGAACAGGATCTCCGCCTCCGGATGACGGTCCCGGATGGTATCCGCGATGGCGATGGCCGGATAAATGTGGCCGCCTGTGCCGCCGCCGGTCATGATGATTCTCATTTTTTCTCCTCCCCCCTGCTGCCGGAACGGGCCGGCTGCTTTCTGGAAACTCGGGATATATTCAGAAGGATGCCCATGGATGCCATAAAGAGAAGCAGGGCGTTACCTCCGTAACTGACAAAAGGCAGGGTCACTCCCGTGGGAGGCATGGAGGAGGTGGTGACCAGGACGTTGAGGATGACCTGGATAGCCAGCATGGACGTGATGCCGCAGGCCAGCAGGGCGCCAAAGGAATCTTTGGCGTTCATGGCGATTTCAAACCCCTTCCAGATCAGCACCAGATAGGCCAGCAGCAGCAGGATGATTCCCACAAAACCCAGTTCTTCGCCGATGATGGCCAGGATAAAGTCGTTCTGGGCTTCCGGCAGATGAAGATTTTTCTGGATGCTCTTTCCTATCCCTACACCGAATACCCCTCCCGAACCCATGGCAAACAGGGACTGCATGACCTGATAGCCGGTACCCAGAGGATCGGCAAAGGGATCCAGAAAGCTGGTGAACCGCTTGAGCCGGTAACCGTCCGGATCGCCGAAGATCAGGTAGACGGCAGCCCCTGCCCCCATCAGGATGGTGACGATAAAATACCGCCACTTTACCCCGGCAAAGACCATCATGGCCATGGTGATGCCAAAGATGATCATGGCGGTAGACATATTAGGCTGCTTCATGATCAGTCCGCCGAACACCGCTGCGATGGCCAGCATGGGAACCATGCTGGTGGTCGGCCTCAGGCTCCGCTCCGGCCGGGAGCTGAAGTACCAGGCGATGAAAATGATCAGACCGATCTTGGCCACCTCGGCTGGCATCAGGGTAAATCCTCCGATTCCCAGCCACCGGGTGGCGTAGTTCCGGGTGATGCCAAGAGGGGTAAAAAGCAGAGCCAGCAAGACGAAACTGCCGATCAGAGCCGGCCAGGCCAGCAGCTTATAGAACCGGTAGTCCACCCTGCTCAGCACCAGCATGGCCACCGTACCGATTCCCGCCCAGGCTACCTGGCGTATCAGGTATTCATAGGGATTGCCGTATTCGCTGATGGAATTGTAGTAGCTGGCGCTGAATACCATGATGGTGCCAAAGATCACCAGGGAAAAGGTCAGCAGCAAAAGGAGGAAATCGCTTTCCCCCTTCAGCCTTTTTATTTTTAATGTTTGAACGGATTTTTCTTTCATGGGGTCCTCGGATCAGAAAATGATTGGAAAGGCTTCCCTGGCTACTTCAGAAGCCGGGCGACACACTCCTTGAAATGCTCTCCCCGCTGTTCAAAGTTCCGGTACATATCCCAGCTGGCACAGGCTGGGGAAAGGAGCACTGTATCCCCGGGGGAACCTTTCTGGTAAGCGGTTTTCACCCCTTCATCCATATCCCGGACCATGGTGATCCGGTCAAATCCCAGCCGCCTTGCTGTCTCGGCGATTTTTTCCGCCGTCTTACCCAGCAGGATCAACTCCTTGACCCGACCGTCAAAGGCCTGGATCAGCTCCTCAAAGGAGGAGGCTTTGTCGTAACCCCCGGCGATCAGAAGGATCGGTCCCTTCACCGCCTGGATGGCTTTGATGGAGGCGTCCGGGTTGGTTCCCTTGGAATCATTGATGAATCGGATTCCGTCCACTTCACCGCTGAATTCCATCCGGTGCTCCACCCCCTGAAAATTCCGGAGTACTTCCTGGATATCCTCGGCCCCGATACCGGCAAACCAGGCAATACCAGTGGCTGCCAGGGCATTTTCCAGATTGTGGTCCCCGGGAATCTGCAATTCAGATACCGGGAAAAGGGCTGTTTTCCTGCCATCTCCTTCGGCAACGGTAATCATCCCATCCTGGACGAATACGCCAAAGGAAAGGACTTCCTTTCTGCTGAAGGGAACCAGGGTGCATTTGGCTTGTTCTCCGTATTTTCTCAGGTCCGGATCGTCCCAGTTGAGGATCAGAAAATCCCCTTCTCCCTGGTTTTCAAAGATCCGCGCCTTGGCATCTCCGTAATTTTCCATGGTTTCATGCCGGTCCATATGATCCGGAGTCAGGTTGAGGATCGCCGAGATCCTGGGATGAAAGTCCCGGATGGTTTCCAGCTGGAAACTGCTGGTTTCCGTGATGAGCCAGGAATCCTCCTCGGCGGAAAGGGCTTTGGATATGACAGCAACACCGATGTTGCCCACCACATAGGTCCGCCTCCCTGATTTTCGGAAAATCTCTCCGGTCAGGGTGGTGGTGGTGGTCTTCCCGTTGGTGCCGGTAATGGCTACGTAATTGCCCTGACCAACCCGGTAGGCGATCTCCAGTTCCCCGATGATTTCCGCCCCCTGTTCCTTCGCCCTCTCGATGAAATCCATGTGGGGAGAGACCCCGGGGCTCAGCACCAGCACATCAAAGGTTTGAGAAGGATCCGGATCCTGCCCTAAGTAGAGGCCCTGGATCTTTCCCTGCAGAAAGGCCAGCAGCTGGGGCTCCATATCCGACGCTTCCTTGGCATCCTGAACGTAAACCAGGGCTTCCAGCTTCAGAAGGGCCTGAACCGCTGCTACCCCCGACTTACCCATGCCGACCACCAGGACTTTTTTATCTTTAAAATTTTTCATCTGTCACACCACCTTTATAATATTCCCAGACCGATGACGCATAAGATCAAGGTCACCAGGCAGAAGGATCCGACCACCTGCTGTTCCTTCATCCCGCTGAGTTCGAAATGATGGTGCAGAGGGGCCATTTTGAAGATTCTTTTTCCCCGAAGCTTGAAACTGGCCACCTGGAGGACCACGGAAAGGGTTTCTGCCACATAGACCAGACCCACGATCAGCAGGAATAGTTCCATTTCCATGAGAATGGAAGCTGCCGCGATGCCGCCTCCCAAGGCCAGAGACCCGGTGTCCCCCATAAAGATCCGGGCAGGATGCCGGTTAAAGAACAGGAATCCGATGCAGGCACCGGTCAGGGCGGAAAAGAAAACCCCGGTGGCTCCGAAGCCCAGGGGCACGGAAGCCAGGGCGAAAAACAGGGCTACCAGAGCCGTCACCCCGGAAGCCAGACCATCCAGACCATCGGTGAGGTTGACTCCGTTGGTCATGGCCGTCACCACAAAAATCAGGAAAGGAAGGGCCAAGATCCCCAGATCCACCCGTTCATTGAGGAAGGGGATCAGCACCTGGCCGGCCCCTTCCGTAAAATATACCTTATAAACAGCAATGCCTCCGGCCAGAATCAGCTGACCCGCCAGCTTCTGCCAGGCCCGGAGTCCCAGATTGTGCCGCCGAACCACCTTCAGATAATCGTCCAGGAATCCCAGAACCCCGAAGAGGAGAAAGGCTCCCAGAATCAGCAACAGATCCGCCGAGTATTCCCGGGTGACGATGCTGACCATCAGGACAGCCGCTACCATGGCGATGCCCCCCATGGTGGGCGTTCCGCTCTTTTTCAGATGGGACTCGGGTCCTTCTTCCCGAATGCTCTGCCCCGTTTTCAGCCGTTGCAGCAGGGGAATGGAAAGGGAGGTGAAAACCGATCCCAGCATCAGCCCCAACAGTATGACGATGATCATTTGTATATAAGCCATGTCAATCCTCCAGCAGACGGCGGACCGCCTCATCCAGGCCGATTCCCCGGGACCCTTTGAAAAGGGCTATGTCACCGGGAACGATCCGGGTTTTCAGGTTCCCGATCAATTGGTCGGTATTTTCATAGTGGACCATTTCCGGAGGGTTGGGATCTCCGGCTGCTCCTTCTGCGATCCGCAACGAGTCCCGCCCCACTGTGATCAGCAGGTCGACTCCCTTACCCCGTAAATATTCTCCGATTTCCCGGTGGTAATCCGGGCTTTGGGGCCCCATTTCAAGCATGTCCCCCAGAACCGCTACCCGCCGGACTCCGGCCATGCCGGCCAGCAGGTCGATGGCGGATTTCATGCTGTCCACGCTGGCATTGTAAGTGTCATCAATGATCTTGATGCCGTTTTTCCCGCGGATGGAAAGCCTTTTATCCGTATCCCGAAGTTTTTCCAGGCCAGCCGCCGCTTCCTCCATGGTGATGCCCAGTTCCAGGCCGGCACCAACCGCCAGGGCTGCATTATAGGCATTGTGCCTTCCCGGTATATGAAGGCGGAATTCCTGGGATTGGTAGGAATCCCCTGCTTTTCGCTCCAGGGTGAAGCCAATTCCCTTCTCCCCTAAATCCGTAATGGCGGATAGGATGAGATGGCTTTTTCCGTTTTCCCCGACGGTGACCAGCCGGCAAGGCGGATCCTGGATCTGTTTCAGCAGATCGTTGTCCCGGTTGATGATCAGGAGATTATCCTCGGAAAAATAGTGGGTGATCTCCAATTTGGCTTTGAGGATTTCCTCCCGGGAACCCAGATTTTCAATGTGGGCGGTGCCTATGTTGGTGATGACGCCGATCTCCGGCCGGACCAGTTCCGCCAGCAGATCGATTTCACCGGGGCTGCTCATGCCCATTTCCAGGACCCCTACCTCCGTTCCCTCTTCAAAGGAAAGGATGGTCAGGGGCAGTCCGATATGATTGTTGAAATTTCCCAGATTCCGCTGGGTCTTATATTTTTCGCTGCAGATGTGATAGATCATTTCCTTGGTGGTGGTCTTCCCGGTGCTTCCGGTGACCCCGATCCGCCTGATGGAAAGGGCGTTCAGATACCACCTCGCCAGGTCCTGAAGGGCTTTGGTGGTGTCCTTGCAACGGATGACTGCCGAGGAACCGGTTTCTTCCGGCAGAGGATGGTCCTCCATGATCAGAACCGCTCCGCATCCCCCCTTCAGGGCTTCCGGGATGAACCGATGACCGTCCATCCGTTCCCCAATGATGGGAATGAACAAATCTCCTTCTTTCACGGTTCTGGAGTCGATGGAAATGCCGGTAATCGGATGTTCCCCGTCACCTGCCGCCAGAATTCCCCCGACGGCCGCCGTTATTTCTGCTGCTGTGAGCCTTTTCATATGGTCCTCTTTTCTTATTCCTTACTGTCTGTATAGATATACCACATCATTTTTTTGGGCCGTTTCCCCGGCTTTCGGGTATTGGTCCACGATGATAAAATCTTCGCTGTTGGTCAGGGCAGGCAGGATGGTGTATCCAAGCTGCTGATTCTCCAGTACCCCCAGAGCCTCGCTGAAATTCATGCCGGTCACCAATGGAACGGTGGTGTCCTGCTGGCTGGAAGGCTTTTCTGCGGCCAGGGCAGGATCCGGCTTGATGTTCAGATACCGGAGGGTGTTTCCCAGGATTTCCTGCACCGCCGGAGAAGCGGTGCCGCTGCCGTACTGAACTCCCTTGGGGCTGTCCATGACCACCAGGACGGTGACTCTGGGATTGTCCAGGGGAGCAATGGCAATGGCAGAGGAATCGGTGTCGGTGCTGTATCCGCCGGGAATAGCTTTGTTGGCTGTTCCAGTCTTGGCTCCCACCCGGTATCCGGGGACCTGGGTGCCACTGTGACCAGCTTCCACGTAGGCTTCCATGGCATAGACCACCTCATTGGCCGTCTGCTGGGAGACCACCTGACGCACCACCTGGGGCTTGAACTCCTGTACCGTCTTGCCCTTGCTGTCCACCAGGGCCTTAACCAGCCGGGGCTGCATGATCTTTCCCTCGTTGCCGAAGGCAGAAATGGCAGTAATCAGGTTGATAGGGGTCACGGCGATTCCCTGTCCGTAGGACATGGTGGCCAGGCCAACCGGTCCGGCTGATTCCTTGGACTGAATGATGGAGTTTCCCTCTCCAGGAAAGTCGATGCCTGTCTTCTGGGTGACCCCGAAAAGATCCAGGTACTCGAAAAATTTATCATACCCTATTCTGCGGGATAATTCAATAAAAACCGGATTACAGGAATTGCCAACGGCCTCGGTCAGAGTCTCATCCCCATGGGGGTTGTAATACCGCCAGCACTTCAAAATCACCCCTGCCACATTGGCATAACCGGTGCAGAAAAAATGTTCCTCCGGATGGGTCAGTCCCTCTTCCAGGGCCATGGCTTCTGTCAGCAGCTTGAAGGTGGATCCGGGTTCGAAGGTATCGCTGATCATGGGATTTCGCCACATATTATTCCAGTATGCTATTTTTTCTTCATCCGGCAGGCTTTCCACATAGGCGGCCTCTTCCGGATTCAGGGGGACCCGGGCATTGTTGGGGTCGTATTCGGGATTGACGGCCATGGCCAGAATTTCGCCGGTGGTCGTTTCCATGACGATGGCATAACCCCGCTTGGACTGGGTCTTCACCATGGCATTTTCCAGGGCTTTTTCCGTATAGTGCTGGATGACCTCATCGATGGTCAGCTTCAGGCTGAGGCCATTCTCCGGTCCATAATATTTTTCCAGACCGTAGGAGAGGCTGTTTCCACGGACATCCACGTTCTTGATCCATCGGCCGGGAGTCCCCCCCAGAACCAGGTTGTACCGCTGCTCGATGCCGACGATTCCCCGGTTGTCATCGGTGACATTGCCCAGCACGTGGGAGGCAAAGGATCCCAACGGATAATACCGCCTTACGTCCTCCTGCAGATCCACTCCCGCAATTCCCGCCTCCTTCAGCGCATCCGCCTTTTCCTTGGGCAGGTATTTGGCGATTCGAAAACGGTTGGCATTGGTGATGATGGCCTCACGGATCTCTTCCTTCTCCCGTCCCAGGACGCCGGCCAGCAATTCCGCAGTGGCTTCCAGCCTGGGGTCTGCCCCGGAGGGCCCTTCCGGATCCTGGACCATGCCGGGAGTTACAAAGACGGAGTAGGTCAGGGCGCTGATGGCCAGTTCCTTTCCGTTCCGATCGTAGATAGCCCCTCTTTTGGCAGGAATGGGAATATCCTTCGTCTGATACTGGGTGGCCCGTTTCTGGTATTCTTCCCCCCGCACCACCTGAATCCAGCCTACCCGGAAGGTCATGCCGGTGAAGACCAGGCTGATGATGACAAAGGCTATAATGATCCTTTTTTTGGTTTTCATTCCATTCATTGTTATTATTTCCTTCTATAGAAAAAACCAGACATTTTAATTAATACTAATTAAGTTACCTGGTTTTCGATGCATTTATTCAGTTCTGGCCTGCCTTACTGGTAGGCTCCTGTCCGGATGAGCATGGCGAAATCAGCGGGAGGTTCTTCCTCTTCAGCAATAAAGACGAATTGCTCCGGAGCAGGATAGATCATGCCAAGTTCCGTCTGTGCCTTGATCTCCAACGTCTGGATGTTGTTGGCTTCATTGACCCGGACCTTCAGGTTCTCGATTTCGCCCCGCAGGATCTCGTTGTCCCTCAGGGTCTCGTTGATGTGATATTTCACTTCAGCAGCATAAGCAGTAGTAATGACCAGTCCCAGACCGATGATCCCCATAAGGATCACTGCCACAAACAGGATTCTCTTATCCCGTTTCAGAAGCGCTTCCTTCATCTGACTGACCCTCCTTTTCTGATACACTACGCGATGCTGCTTTTGCTTATATTTTTTCGATGACCCGCAACTTGGCGCTTCGGGCCCGTGGGTTCATTTCCAGTTCTGCCTCGGTGGCCACTGCCGGTTTTCGGGTGATTTTTCGGATGTCCGCTGTCTTGCCACAGACGCATAACGGAAATTCCTTCGGACAGGTGCAGGGATCCAGCCGGGCTGCAAAGCCTTCTTTGACGATCCGGTCCTCCAGGGAATGGAAAGTGATGATGCAGAGCCGCCCTCCCGGGGCCAGCACGTCGCAGAATTCATCTACTGCCCGTTCCAGCTGCCCCAGTTCGTCGTTGACCTCAATCCGGATGGCCTGAAAGGTCCTTTTGGCCGGATGGGGTCCTTCTCTCCGGGCAGATGCCGGTATGGCTGCCTTGATGATATCCACCAGCTGGTGGGTGGTGGATATCCGCTGCTCCTTCCGGGCTGCTGCAATGAAGCTGCTGATCCGGGAGGCCCACCGTTCTTCTCCGTACCGCCGAATGATGCCGGTCAGTTCCTTTTCCGAGTAAGTGTTGACCACTTCTTCTGCGGTCAGGGCATCGGTGGCGCTCATCCGCATGTCCAGCGGAGCGTCTTGCATATAAGAGAAGCCCCGGCTGCTGTTATCCAGCTGAAAGGAGGAAACCCCCAGGTCCAGGATGGCTCCATCGATGGCCGGTATGCCCAGGTCCATCAGGATATGTTTGATGTCCGAGTAATTGCTTTTAACAAAAATCTTGCGGCAGGGATAATCGGCCAATCTGGCAGAAGCCGCATCCAAAGCGTCCTGATCCCGGTCGATGCCGATCAGGGTGCCCTCTTTGCCCAGCCTTTCACAAATTCCGGCAGCATGTCCTCCTCCTCCGAGGGTTCCGTCTGCGTAAATCCCGTCCGGCTTTATATTCAGATACATCATGGATTCTCCGAAGAGAACCGAGGTGTGCTTAAATTCCATACTCTGCCATTTTCTGAGCAAAATCAGCTGGTTCTAATTCTGTTTTGTTCTCAGCCCTTCCCCATTCTTCCTTGCTCCAGATTTCAATCTTATCCAGGATGCCGATGGTCACCAGATCTTTTTCGATGTTGGCGTATTCCCGCAGCTCCTGGGGGATGATCAGCCGGCCCTGCTTGTCGATTTCTCCTTCGACGGCATTGGCGTAGAAGTGGCGGATAAAAGCCCGGACATTGGCGTCGGAGGTGGGCAGGGCAGAAAGTTTGCTCATGAACCGGTCCCATTCTGCCATAGGATAAATATAGAGGCACTTATCGATGCCTCTGGTCAGAACGCACCGGAAACCCAGTTCGTCCCGGTACTTGGCAGGGACGATCATTCTGCTCTTTAAATCTATGGAGTTTTGATATTTTCCCATGAGCATAGACTTGTCCCCACTATAATCGTGAATTTAATACCACTATACTCCACTTTCCTCCACTTAACAACATATTAACAAAAAAAAATGGGCTTTTCACCCACTTTTTTTGGTTTTTCCCCATGAAAAAATCGACAGGATTCTGTTCTCTTACAACATCTTGTGGGTGTTCACAGGAACCCGCCCACATATATGAAGGCTGTTCCGGGTCACCCTGCAGTCATAGGCCAAAGGAATCACTCCGGCGGCTTCTCCCTGGCGCAAAGCCTCACCAAACTGAAGGTGCATCCGGTCATTGGGGCGGAATTCCCGGATCCCCTCCATTTGGAGAACAAAGATCACAAAGGCATCAAATCCTTCTCTCCTGGCTGCCATCAGTTCCTCCACGTGCTTGACACCCCGCTCGGTGGGCGCATCGGGGAACATGGAGATCCCCCCTTCTTCCAGGGTGACCCCCTTTACTTCCAGATAGGCCCGCCGTTTCCCTTCCTCCAGATAGAAATCCAGCCGGGACCGGCCATAAGTCCGTTCTCTCTGAATGGTCATCCCTTCGGCAGTAAAGCCGGGAAGCCGGATGGTTCCCTGCCGCAGCCCCTCTTCCACAATGACGTTGGGGGCCATGGAATCCATGTTGACCAGAAGCCCTCCGGGAGGCAGCCCCTCCCTTTCTTCCCCCGGCCGGGCATTCTCCTTGATGACCCCGATGACGGAAAAAGGCAGCTTCCGGGTGCCCATCCGCTGGCGATGATCCTCCAGGTACAGGGTGGCCCCTTCCACTAGCAGTTCTTTGCAGCGCCCCGTATTTTTAACATGGCAAATGGCCGGTTTCCCTTCCACCAGCACTTCTGCCACAAACCGGTTCCTCCGTTCCAGGAAGATTCCTTCTATGATATTTTCGTATTTCATCGATTGCTCCTGTCCATTTGCCTCACCCGCTATGATCAATATTTCTCTACTATTTGTACCCGGATTATGGTATATTATTGTTGTAACATTTTTTGAGGAGTGAAATTTATGAAAAAGAAAAGAATCCCGGCCCTGCTGCTGGCACTGTGTCTGATCCTGATTCTGGCCCTTTCCGGATGCACCGATACCGGCAACACCGGCAACACTCTGGAAGAACCGGAGATTACCGTCGAATACCTGTCCACCGAATATAAGGATCAGCTGCTGCGGGACGGAGCCGTTTATCTCTTCGGTTCCATTGAGGTCATCACCGATGAAAACGGAAATCCTTATCTGAAAATCGCCGAAAAGGAATACGTCAGCGATCCGGATATGCCCAACGGGTTTTACATTGCCGACAAAAATCTGAGCCATACCTACCCCATCTCTCCGGAAGCCAGAACCACCCACTTGGCTGGCGGTACGAGTATTCCCAATATCATGGACACGGAACGCTTTGTCAAGGCCATCGCCTCGGACCTGAAGCTCTACGGGGAATCCAATCCGGAATTTGCCCAGTACCGGCTCTACGACATCTATCTCATGGGGGATCAGGTGGAGATGATTTTAGCCCGTTATATTCCCTAGTGCAGGAAGGTTGAAACGATGAATCGGACATTCTCATCCTATTTACCGGAGCCTCATCCCGTCGCCTTCACCCTGCTGGGCATCGACATCATGTGGTACGGTATACTCATTGCTGCCGGCATCGTTCTGGCAGCGATTCTTATTTATATCCGGGCGGAAAGCCACGGAATCAAGCCGGATCGGACTCTGGACATGCTGCTGATCTGTCTGCCCCTGGGCATAATCGGAGCCAGGGCCTATTATGTTTTTTTTGAATGGGACTATTATGCCGGGGACCTGATGAAAATGATCAATACCCGGGAAGGGGGACTGGCCATCCACGGCGGTCTGCTTTTCGGCCTGACCGGTGCTGCGATCCTCTGCCATCGATGGAGCATCCGGCCTCTGAACCTGCTGGATCTGGCCGCCCCTTCCATTGCCCTGGCCCAGTCTATTGGTCGCTGGGGAAACTATTTCAATTCGGAAGCCCACGGAGGCCCTACGGATCTGCCCTGGGGGATTCCGATCAACGGCGAAATGGTCCACCCCACCTTTTTGTATGAGTCGGTCTGGTGCTTCCTGCTTTTCGTCTTCCTGATCCTTTTTGCCAGGCGTCGATCCTTTGAAGGCCAGATTTTCCTGCTGTACGGCATCCTCTATTCCATCGAACGGTTTCTGGTGGAAGGGCTCCGTACCGACAGCCTGATGCTGGGGCCCTTTCGTCAGGCCCAGCTCCTGTCCCTGACCATTATTTTAATTTTTACCGCTGCCTATTTCATCCTGAAGAGGCGTCATCCAAAAAACAAAACCGGCTCTGCCGGGCAGAGCCGCAGATAAGAAAGGAATCTACCATTTATGAAATTAGGAATCGTCGGTTTACCCAATGTGGGCAAAAGCACTCTATTCAATGCCATTACCAAAGCAGGCGCCGAAGCCGCCAACTATCCCTTCTGCACCATCGAACCCAATGTGGGGGTGGTAGCGGTTCCCGATGAGCGGCTTAAGGTCCTGACCGACATGTACAAAGCCAAACGGACCGTTCCTACGGCCATCGAGTTTTACGACATTGCCGGACTGGTGAAGGGAGCTTCTCAGGGCGAAGGGCTGGGCAATAAATTCTTAGGCCACATCCGGGAAGTAGAAGCCATCGTCCATGTGGTCCGATGCTTTGACGATCCCAACGTGGTCCATGTGGAAGGAAAGATCAACCCCATTTCAGACATCGAAACCATTAATACCGAGCTGATCCTGTCCGACATGGAATTCCTGGAAAGACGGCTGCAGCGTCTTCAGAAGAACCTGAAGGGGGATAAAAGCCTCCAGACGGAGATCGACCTGGTCCAGCAGCTGCTGGAAGTCCTGGGTCAGGGCCTGTCTGCCCGAACCATGGAATTGACCGATGAGGAAGCAGAACTGGTCCGCAGCATGAACCTGCTTTCCTTCAAGCCCATCATCTACGCCGCCAACGTGTCGGAGGAGGACATCACTTCTTCCGAAGAAAACGACTATGTCCGGATGGTCCGGGAGTTTGCTGAAACGGAAAACTCCGATGTGGTGGTGATTTGTGCCAAGATAGAAGCAGAGATTTCTGAACTGGAGGAAGACGAAAAGCAGATGTTCCTGGAGGAACTGGGCATTGCAGAATCCGGTCTGGACAAACTGGTCAAAGCCTCTTACCACCTGCTGGACCTGATTTCCTTCCTGACCGCAGGAGAACAGGAAGTCCGGGCCTGGACCATCCGTCGGGGCACCAAGGCTCCGG
>JBLJBD010000127.1:0-3218 GCA_047637815.1 Anaerovoracaceae bacterium | reverse complement strand
ACTCATCCCAGCAGATCAGGACGCCAAAGGTGCCGTATTTGGAACGGAATACCAGATATGGAGAATCTCCCGGAGTAAAGTAATACTTTTCGATATACTGGGGTCCTTCGGGAATATGGTGCTTCCGGTAATTTCCCAGGAAAGATCCGTCTGCGTCAAATACAGCTGCTGAATTGAAATAAACACCATCCATGGCATATTCATAGTAGCAGCTGACGATGACCACATCCAGCTCCTTTGCCAGCTTCTGCATGTGCTGATTGGTGGGTCCGTCAACCGGCTCGGCCCAGTCGTACTTCGTATAGTCGATGATCTGGGCAAAATATTGTCCATTAAATAATTCCTGAGTACAAACGATCTTGGCTCCCTTAGCCGCTAAAGCCCGGATTTGTTCCTCTGCTTTCATCAGGTTTCTCTGTCGATCCGGATCACAAGCAAACTGAGTCATACCAATTACAACTTTTCCTTTGTTCATTTCTGAATCCTCCACTTTCCATAGGGTAGCTCCCTGGAGCTCTTATACAAAATTATTAATTGCAATTCCCATGCCATTATTCTTATGGGAAAATTCATTGAAATTTGAGGATAAACAAAGGGGACACCGAATTGTTTTGTCAGTTTAAACTTACACATAAATTCTTTTTTCCAGGGGTTTTATTTAAATTTCATCCTTTAGCCCAGAAAAAAAGAAAAAAGACGGTGTTATTTTATAATGACACTGTCTTTTTATACTTACAATTTTTGCTGAAATTATCTATATTTTCTGAAATTTATTTTTTATTCAATCCCCAGCCTCTTCATTTTCTGATATAGCAAAGGCCTGGCGATCTGGAGATATTCGGCAGCTTTCGTTTTATTGTTTCCGAATTTTTCCAGTGTGCTGATGATCAGCTCCCTTTCCGCCTTGTTTCGGACCAGTTCTATGGGATTTTCAAAGGGATGGCTGGTGATAAGATCCTTTATTTTTTCGTCACTCCAGTTCTCACCCAGTTTGAAGTCTTCCGGCAGGAGGATCGGACCTTTTGCGTAGTTCATGGCCCGCTCCACCACGTTGTGCAATTCCCGGATATTGCCAGGCCAATGATACCCCTTCATTGCCTGAATGGCTTCCGACGAAATGCCGGAGATGCTCAATCCCAGGGAATCATTCAGCTCTTCCATTATGTGCAGGATCAATTCCTCCAGATCCTCCAGCCTTTCCCGGAGTGGCGGAATCCTTATTTCAATGACCTGCAGCCGGTAAAAAAGATCTCCCCGGAAGCGGCCCTGGCGAACCATTTCTTTCAGATCCTCATTGGTAGCGGCAATAACGCGAACGTCCACCGGGAGGCTGACGCTGCTGCCGATTCGATCCACTTCCTTTTCCTGAAGGACCCGAAGAAGTTTTGGCTGAATGCTGAGGGGCATCTGATTGATCTCATCGATAAAAATCGTTCCCTTATCGGCCTGTTCAAACCGCCCTTGCTTCCCTTCCTTCAGGGCTCCGGTAAAGGACCCTTTTTCATATCCGAATAATTCAGATTCCACCAGATTCTCCGGAATGGCCGAGGAATTGACCTTGACCAGCCGGCTTTTCCTTCGATTGCTGAGGTTATGAATAGCATGAGCCACCAGCTCCTTGCCGGTTCCCGTCTCTCCGGTTATGATAACCGTAGAATTGGTCTTGGCCGCTGAAATGATCTCTTCCTTGAGCCGAAGAATAGCCTGTGAGTTTCCCACAATATTATTGATGGAATACTTGGAACCCTCCAGTTTCAGGATTTCTTTTTTCAGATGCTTCAGCTCCTCGTCAAGGAAGCGGCTGTAACCATCGGAAAGATCGTATAAGAATTGAGAATCCTGGGTGGCATCGTACTCCAGAAGGCCGACCTTTTGACCATCCTTGAACAAGGGGACCTGTATGGTAATGCCGATTCCCAGATAGGAACTGTAAAATTCCAGAGAAATGTCATCCTTGGTCAGGCCGCTGATCATCTTGGAATTGGGAAAGACGTCCAGGATATGCTTTCCAAGGATTTCCTGCCTTTCCATGGAAAAATATCCGGCGCACTGGTCGTTGACATAGACCACTATGCCGTCCATGTTGATGACCACCACTCCGGGAATATTCTCCAGATAGAACTCTACATCCTTTTCGGTCAACTTAACCATAAAAAATTATCTCCCGACTGCAGGTTGCCCTGCGAACCCAAACAGTTTCTTCATATGGGGCATCAGAAAATGAATGATGGGGCCCATGATCACCAGGCAGATGATGGTCCCAATCCCATAAACAGCCCCAAGGGATACGCCGATGATGAAGCAGAGCAGATCATTGCCGATCTTCAAATACCGGAATTTCCAGCCGGTTTTCTCCGCCAGGATGATGGGCAGGATCTCCCCTGCTCCCATGCCGAAGTCCGGCGAAACGTAGGTGGCAATACCGGTAGCGACTACCAGGGCTCCCAGCAGAAGAAAGATCAGGCTGGTGATGAATCCCGGACCCTCCGGCAAAATCATGGAAAAAACGATTTTCCACAAATCCACCGTCACCCCGATGGCAAAAGCCGAAAGAAGGGTACCAAGTCCGATTTTTTTCCGGTTGAGAAAAAAGCCAATGGAAACAAAAAAAATATTGACCAGCACCTGCGCGGTGCCGAAGCTGTAATCACCGATCCGATTAATGGCTGCAAAGACCCCCATCACTCCCGTGGTAAAGGGATCCGCTCCGATGTCCGCATAAACCATCAGATTGATGCCGCAGCCCATGAGTACCATCCCCAGCAGGACCACCAGGGATTTTTTGATTATTGCATTGGATTTTGCCATAAGAACCCCACTTTCCACCTGTAAGTATACACTCAACGATGGACACTTTTCAAGGCTTAGTGTACAATATATCCGGAGGATGAACCATGAACCGACACTACCTGATGATCATGGCCGCAGCATCCCTGTGGGGGTCCATCGGCATATTTATAAAGAATCTGACAGCTGCAGGCTTTTCCCCTATGCAGCTGGTTACTTTCCGGACGCTGATCAGCATGACGCTGATTTTTCTGTTTTTATTGTGGAAGGCCCCTGAAAAATTGAAGATCCGCTGGCGGGACAGCTGGATGTTTATCGGTACCGGCCTCTTCAGTTTCGTATTCTTCAACTATTTTTACTTTGTTTCCGTCCAGAGAAACGGATTGTCGGTGGCCTCCGTGCTGCTCTATACGGCTCCCGTATTCGTATTC
>JBLJBD010000126.1:0-2179 GCA_047637815.1 Anaerovoracaceae bacterium | reverse complement strand
AAAAACAACAAGCTGATTTTCGCTCCCGGTTTATTGAGCGGCACTTCCGCTGCCAATTCCGGCCGTATTTCTGTTGGAGCCAAGAGCCCCCTGACGGGAGGAATCAAGGAAAGCAACTCCGGCGGATCCTTTGCCCAAAAGATGGCCAAGATGGGCATCAAGGCACTGGTTATCGAAGGAATGCCTGCAGACGATAAATTCTACGTCTTAAAAGTGGACGGGGATGGGGTGACCATCGATGAAGCTCCACCGGAAATCATTGGTGGACCAGGGAACTACAAAGCCCTCGAGGTACTGAATGAAAAATATGGGGATAAGGTGGGCATCGCCATTGCCGGACCTGCGGGAGAATACCGATTGGCGGCTGCCAACATCTCCTTTAAAGACCCGGAGGGTCATATGCGAAGTGCCGGCCGGGGCGGATTAGGAGCTGTTATGGGTTCCAAAAAGGTGAAAGCCATCGTTATTGATGATGCCGGAGCAGCGGGCGTACCCATTGCAGATCCGGAAAAATTCAAGGCTGCGGCCAAGGTATTTGCCAAAGCCCTTCTGGATCATCCGGTTTCCGGCCAGGCTCTGGCTGCCTACGGAACCAACGTGTTGGTCAATATCATCAACGAAGCGGGCGGGCTGCCAGCCAATAACTTTACCAGCGGCCGAATCGAACACCACGATAACATTTCCGGCGAAACCATGAACGCCAATATCACCGAACGAGGAGGAGAAGGCAAGGTTTCCCACGGATGTCATGCCGGTTGCGTAATCCGATGCTCTCAATGGTATCCGGACAAGCAAGGGAAATTTATCACCAGCGGATTTGAATACGAAACCATCTGGGGCCTGGGTGCTGATGCGGGCATCAAGGATCTGGATATCATCGCCTATATCGACCGGGCAATGGATGACGTAGGTATCGACAGCATCGAAACCGCTGTTGCCGTGGCCACCGCCATGGAAGGGGGATTACTGCCCTGGGGCGATGGAGAAGCCGTACTGGATGCTGTAAAGCAAATGGCTGTTCCCACAATCCTGGGACGACTCCTGGGCAGCGGCACTTCTGTTGTTGGTAAAGCCTGTGGCCTTTTCCGTGTTCCGGTTGTCAAAGATCAGGCCATACCTGCTTACGACCCCCGTCCCATCAAAGGAATCGGCCTGACCTATGCTACCACTCCAATGGGCGCTGACCATACTGCCGGCTACTGCATCTCCGGCAATATCCTGAAGGTTGGCGGCGACATCGATCCCTTGAAAAAGGAAGGCCAGATCGCTTATTCCAGGGCTATGCAGATCGGAACAGCTGCCGTTGACAGTACGGGCATGTGTCTGTTCGTTTACTTCGGCATCGCAGACAATCCGGATGGGTATCAGGCTCTCATCGACATGATCAACGCTCAGTATGGTTTGTCCCTTACCGCTACTGATGTGGATAAGCTGGGAGAATCGGTTCTGAAGGTAGAACGGGCCTTTAATGTGGAAGCCGGTTTTAACAACGCCCACGACCGATTGCCGGAGTTCTTTGAATATGAACCCTGCGCACCCCACAATTCTCTGTGGGACTTCACTCCAGAAGAAGTGGACGAGGTTTTCAATTTTTAGTAGTGGTATGAAAAAAGCCGGACTTCGGTCCGGCTTTCTCTTCATGGAGGAATTACAATGACAGTGGAAACGAATAAGACGATTGAAGTGCGGGGATTTCTTCATCTGGATAAAATATTCCGAACAAAGTTCGGAATCATACCCCTTATCCACCCACTGGACGGGCCAATCACCGGGATCGATCTGGCAAAAGAGCTGGGCATTGACCCGAAAGAAATCGAAGTAATATTCGTCAATGGCTTTGTACAAGCGTTGGATTATGAGGTTCAACCAGGAGACCGGGTGGCTTTCCTGCCTCCCGGCTGCCCGGGGCCTTACCGGATCGCCCTTGGTTTTTATGGCAAAAACCAGGATAATGAAGCCAACTTCAAAATAGTCGACAAAATAAACGTCACGGTGCGCTTATTTGCAACCTTAAGAGACAACCGGGAAAAGGAAACCGTGATGGAACTTCCCCGGGGGTCTGCTCCCAAAGATATCGTCGAGCTCCTGGATATTCCCCCAAAGGATGCCGCCATCATTATGATCAACGGCAGGGGGGCCTCCCTGGACAGCACTCTAAAAGACAAAGATACCGTTTCTA
>JBLJBD010000125.1:0-3572 GCA_047637815.1 Anaerovoracaceae bacterium | reverse complement strand
CAGTTACAATTGTTGACAAAAACAGAAATATAGAATAGAATGAACACAAAATTTAAGAAGGAGAGTTTTAACCATTATGAAAAAATATCTAGCATTAGTACTGGCACTTGTCCTGGTAATCGGTTCTCTGGCTGCTTGCGGCGGCGGAGCTGCTGAAGAGCCCGGAGAAGCAACCGAAGTGAAAATCGGTATCAACTACGAATTAACCGGCGGTGTCGCCTCCTATGGAGAAGCTTCCGTTAACGGGATTATGATGGCCTTTGACGAAATCAATGCAGCCGGTGGGATCAACGGTATGACCATCGTTCCTGTGACCCTGGACAACAAGTCCGACGCTGCCGAGGCCACTGCACTGGCCACCAGGCTGATGGTTCAGGAAGGCGTTGTTGCCGCTCTGGGTCCTGCCACTTCCGGCAACTTCATGGCCACCATTCCGGTAGCTATGGGCAACTCCATTCCTATCATCTCTGCATCTGCTACCGCCGATGAAGGTGTAACCGTGGATGCAAGCGGAAACGTTAACGAATTCGTATTCCGACTTTGCTTCAACGACTCCTTCCAGGGTGTTACCATGGCCAACTTTGCCGCCAACAACCTGAGCGCAAAGAACGCGGTCATCATCCAGGACAATTCCAGTGACTACGCAAAGGGTCTTGCCAAGAACTTCATCGAAACCTTCGAAGCAGCCGGCGGAACCATCGTAGCCCAGGAAGGCTATGTCGCCAAGGACAAAGACTTCAACGCTATCCTGACTTCCATCAAGGGAAAAGACTTTGATGTCATCTTCCTGCCCGGATACTATCAGGAAGCCGGCCTTGTCATCAAACAGGCTCGTGACCTGGGAATCGACGTACCGGTTTTAGGTGCTGACGGATTTGACTCCCCCGTACTGCTGGAGCTGGCTGGAGAAGCTGCTCTGAACGATGTTTACTTCTCCAACCATTACTCCTCATTAGACCAGGATCCCATGGTTCAGGACTTCATCGCTGCCTACACTGAGAAGTACGGCGTAGAACCCAATGCCTTCAACGCTCTGGGCTATGACCTTGGTAAATACATTGCTGATGCCATCGCAAGAGCTGGATCCACCGATCCCGTCGCAATCAAAGATGCCCTGAAAGCAACTGAAAACTTTGCTGGCGTAACCGGAACCTTCAGCATGGGCGAAGATCACAACCCAATCAAGTCTATCGTTGTAATCGGACTGGAAAACGGCGTTCAGGCCACCAGTGTCAAGGTTGATCCTAAATAAAGATCGAGCCTGACCGGTCCGGGCTTCCCGGACCAATCAATTAAAGAATTCTTAAAATAATTAAGTTAGGGTACCTCGCTGCTCTAACTTAATTGTTCTTTCATGTAGATAACATTTCGGGGAATTGGGAGGTGCAAAACCTTGGATCAACTATTACAACAGATGGTAAACGGCATCTCGCTGGGAAGCATCTATGCTTTGATCGCCCTGGGCTATACCATGGTTTATGGTATCATCAAACTTATCAACTTTGCCCACGGTGATGTTTATATGATCGGTGCGTATATCGGCTTCGCCGCTACCACCTATGCCAGTCTGGGATTTTTCCCGGCTCTGATCATATCCATGGCGGCTTGTGCCGTCCTTGGGGTACTGATCGAAAAAATAGCGTATAAACCGCTGAGAAACTCATCCCGTATTGCGGTGCTGATTACCGCCATCGGTGTTTCTCTTCTTTTAGAATACGTGATGATGTTTTTTGTCGGGGCGGAAGTGCGCTCTTATCCGAAACTCCTTTCGAATAAAGCTTTTCATTTAGGGGAGATCATCATCAACATGCAGCAGATCTATATCGTCGTCACGGCCATTGCCCTGATGATCCTGCTACAGTTCATCGTCCACAAAACCAAAACAGGAAAAGCCATGCGGGCAGTTTCCATTGATAAGGATGCGGCTCAGCTGATGGGGATCCGGGTAGACCGGACCATCTCCTTTACCTTTGCCATCGGTTCTGCCTTTGCCGGCGCTGCTGGGGTGCTGGTAGGCATCTACTACAACTCCATCGACCCGCTGATGGGCATCATGCCGGGCCTCAAGGCCTTCGTTGCTGCCGTATTCGGCGGAATCGGAAGCATTCCGGGAGCCATGATCGGTGGTCTGTCCATCGGAATCCTGGAAACCCTGGTATCCGGCTACGGAAATTCCATGTACCGGGATGCCGCTGTATTTGCCTTCCTGATCCTGATCCTCATCCTCCGGCCCTCCGGACTGCTGGGGAAGAATACAAGAGAGAAGGTGTAGCAGATGAGAGCATTAACAAAGAAAAACCTGTTGATTCTGGCGTCAATTATTGCCGCCTTTGCTGTCGTTCAGGTGCTGGTCAATGTGGGAATCTTAAACAGTTTCTATCAGATTACCATCGCTACCATCTGCATCAACATCATCCTGGCCGTCAGCCTGAACCTGGTCACCGGATTCACCGGCCAGTTTTCCCTGGGCCACGCCGGATTCATGTCCATCGGGGCCTACGTCTGTGCCCTCATCATGATGCGGATGCCCACCACCGTGGGATTCCTGATCGGCTTGGTCGCCGGGGCTTTTGCAGCTGCTTTTGTGGGAATCCTCATCGGTATCCCGACCCTGCGGCTGAAGGGAGACTACCTGGCTATCGCTACTCTGGGCATGGCAGAAATCGTCCGGGTGCTGTTCCTCAATATGGAGATCACCAACGGGGCAGCCGGCCTCAACGGCATTCCCCGGTTCGCCAACTGGCTGTGGTTCTATTTCTTCCTGGTAGCCACCATTATCATCATCAACAATTTCATCCGCTCCTCCCACGGCCGGGCCTGCATTTCCATCCGAGAGGATGAGATCGCTTCCGAATCCATGGGGATCAACACCACCAAATACAAGGTCATGGCCTTTGCTCTGGGTGCCTTTTTTGCCGGCGTAGCGGGGGCTCTCTATGCTTCCTACTTCTACTTCCTGAAACCGGACCTCTTCGGATTCCTGAAATCCATCGACATCCTGGTCATCGTGGTACTGGGAGGCATGGGCAGCATCACCGGTTCCATCATCGCTGCTATCCTGCTGGCGCTGGTCACCACCTTCCTTCAGTCCTTCACCGCCGTCCGAATGATTCTGTATGCGGTGATCCTGGTGGTCATCATGATCTTCCGGCCTCAGGGATTGATGGGAACCAAGGAAATCACAGACCTGTTTAAATTCAGAAGAAAAGACGATAGAATCGAGTAAAGGAGGTGCCTATCATGTCATTGCTTTCAGTAGAAAAGCTAACCAAATCCTTTGGCGGACTGACAGCAGTCTCCAATGTAAACCTGCACATCGAAAAGGGAGAACTGGTAGGTCTCATCGGTCCTAACGGAGCTGGGAAAACTACCCTCTTCAATCTCCTGACCGGCGTATACGTTCCCACTTCCGGGAACATCCAGCTGGATCAGAATGGAAAAAGCAAAGAACTGGGCGGAATGAAGCCCTATAACGTTACCAAAGCCGGGCTTGCCCGGACCTTTCAGAATATCCGGCTGTTCAAGGACCTGACGGTACTGGACAACGTGCGGATCGCCATGCACCAGAATGT
>JBLJBD010000124.1:0-2197 GCA_047637815.1 Anaerovoracaceae bacterium | reverse complement strand
CTGGTCAATGGTGTGGGGGTAGCGTATGGAGGGATTCCACCTTTCATCATAACCCTGGCTACTATGACGGCAGTTCGTGGAATTGCCCTGATTGCCAGCGGAGGATCGCCGGTATACGGCCTTTCTGAAAGCTTCAAGGGTATTGCCAGCGGAACCATCCCCGGGACCATCATTCCCATACTTGCCGTGTATTTTTTAGTGATCATTGCCATCAGCGGTTTTGTTCTGACCAAAACGGTGTTCGGAAGGCGGATCTACATGATTGGAGGCAATGATATTGCGGCGAAGGTTTCCGGCATCAATGTAAAGAAAATGCGATTGTCCGTTTATGCCATATCCGGTGGGCTGGCAGGTATTGCCGGCGTACTCCTGGCATCCAGAACCATATCTGGATCGCCTACGGCTGGGCAGAGCTATGAGCTGGATGCCATTGCCGCAGTCATAATCGGCGGCATCAGTATGTCGGGTGGTGCAGGAAAATGGTATGGTACCCTGATCGGTGCTCTGCTGATAGCAGTTCTTGCAAACGGGCTGGACATCCTCAATGTGTCTTCCAACTATCAGATGATCATAAAAGGGGCCATCATTGCTATAGCCGTACTGGTGGATATCCGTGGTAAATCCAGGAATGAATGAAAATAAACGTTCCAATGAATGGATATGACTGGGGTACTCAATAGGGAGGACTGCAGTGATATATATCGTTTTTCTAAAGGAGGAGAAGATATGAAGAAAAGTAAATTTCTTGCCTTAGCCCTTGTCCTGCTGTTATTATTATCAGCTTTTACCGGTTGTGCCGGTGGAGGTGGCGAGGAAGAGAACGGCGGCGGAGAAGCAGAGGCTCCTGTTGAATTCGCTTTGTTCATGACCCACATGTCCAATGCCTTTACTATCGAATTATCCGATGCGGTGAAAGCTCAGGCTGAAGAATTGGGTGTCAATCTGACCGTTAATGACGCTGGTCAGGACGTTGCAAAGCAGATCAGCCAGATTGAAACTGCTGTCAATCAGGGAATTGATGGAATCATCATTGAACCCGTTTCCGTGGATGGTATCATTCCGGCTGTGCAGATGGCCAAAGAAGCAGGCGTTGCTGTAGTCATCGTAAACCAGCAGATCAGCGATCCATCCGCTGCAGATGCTTATGTAGGAGTATCTAATGCCGACGGTGGTGAAATGGAAATGACGAAAGCAGCAGAAGATATTGGTGGCGCAGGCGAAGTAGCCTTCTTGCTTGGGCCTATGGGATCGGATGCTCAAATCGGTCGATCCGAGGGATACCAGAGAGTACTGGATCAGAATCCGGATATTACCGTTGCATTTGAAAGCACTGCTGAATGGGATACTGCAAAAGCTCTGACACTGGTAGAAAACTGGTTGCAGGCCAACAAGAACCTTAAAGCAATCGTTGCACAGAACGACGGGATGGCTTTAGGAGCACTGAAAGCGGTAGAAGATGCCAACCTACAGGATTCCATCAAAGTATACGGCCTGGACGCTACACCGGATGCCCTGGCAGCTGTCAATGAAGGCCGACTGGCAGCAACTGTTTCTCAGAGCACTACTGCTCAGGGAACAGAATCCATGAAGACTTGTTTTGCGATTGCTAATGGGGAATCGGTAGAATCAGAGATTCTGGTTGACTTCACCTTGATTACGAAAGAAAACGTTGCAGATTTTCTGTAAAATTTCTACAGCATTTATCAGCGGACCCGCCAAATTTGGCGGGTTTTCTGATTGATAAAAAAAGTTGAATTATTTTGGAATTTTTCCTTGTAACCCCCAACTCCTTGTGCTATAATCTTTTCATCGGCCAAATTGTGAAACCACAAAAGGCCAGCCATGCAGGCATGGCGGAATTGGCAGACGCGCACGGTTCAGGTCCGTGTGAGGGTTACTTCATGGAGGTTCGAGTCCTCTTGCCTGCACCAATGAAAAAGAGATAGGATAAATCCTATCTCTTTTTCATTATTACAAAAGTGAAAAGGGCTCGAACCGACGGAGGTGAGAGTTTCACTGGGATAGCGAATCGATTAAAATCGACAGATTTCCTTAAGCCTTCTTCCCATTTACGAAACCATATGATATACTATTAACAACCTGCACCGTTCATTTGGATGATGCAGTTTCTTCTTGCCCCGCTGCTTTATTGCGTTACACTAAAAAATCAATAAAGTGATTCGCCTTTTGGCAAATA
>JBLJBD010000123.1:0-6388 GCA_047637815.1 Anaerovoracaceae bacterium | reverse complement strand
AGCGGTATGCCGTTCCCGGCGCCACCATGGGCTACGGGGTGGAGGTCAGCGGCATTACCCAGACCCGGGATCCCTTTTTAGATTCCCGGTTCCGAACCCAAAACGCCGAGTCTGCCCAGTACGATACTCTCCTGAAAGGCCTTAATGACCTGGAGGGTATTTTCGACGAAATCGAAAACGCCGGGTTGCAAAGTGAGATGTCCAACTTCATCAACCAGTTGCAGATCCTGTCCCAGTCCCCCACCAGCGCCGACTTTGCTCTGGTGGCCAGGACCGCCGCCCAGAAGGTGACCCAGATCCTGAACATCTACTCCCACCAGACGGAGCAGGTGCGGGAGCAGCAGATCTTCGACCTGGAAAACGTGGTCATTGACAACGACTTCAATACCACCGTAAAGGGAATCGCTTCCCTCAACCAGCAGATCCGGGAAGAAGTCACCCACGGCAACGTCCCAAATGAACTTTACGACAAGCGAAATCTCCTGATTGATAAATTATCGGCTCTGGCTCCCATCCGGGTCACCACCCAGCCGGAAAAGATCTCCGAAGGACTGACCATCGAGAACCTGAACATCTCTCTGGTGGACCCCACTTCGGGCACTACCATCGGCCTGGTCCAAAACGGTCTTTACAACACCCTGACCACTGCCGAGAAAGACGGGGAACTGCGGATCCAGATCAACCAGAGCTTCGGCGATGCCCCCAAGGACATCACTTCTTACATCACCTCCGGCACCATCAAGGGCCACCTGGACCTGATCAACGGCAAGGGAGCTTACGCCGACACGGGGGACAACACCTTCCGGGGCACCTTGTATTACAAGAGTGCTATGGACACCTTCGCTGGCAACTTCGCAGAGTTGATGAATAAGCTAAATGAAATCCCGACGGGGGACCCGTTAATCGATCCAACTCCCAAACCCCTGTTTGAAACCAACGACGGAACTGCCGCCATCACAGCTGGTAACATCCGGATTTCAGAAGACTGGATGAACGATGCAACTTACATTACCACTACGACAGCAACTCCACCTTCTGGGGGAGCCGACAACATCCTTCGGATGATTTCCGCCTTAAACGGCAAGATGGACTTTCATATGGATCCCGAAGACACTGGATCAGCAGTTCTCTTCACCGGAACCACCGGGGAGTACCTGTCCGGTCTGTCGGGAGAACTGGCTCTGGATGTGGAACTGAACACGAATTTTTCCGATACGGCCAACAACGTTCTCTATACCCTTTCCACTTCCCGGGATGCCATCTCCGGCGTTTCCCTGGATGAAGAAGGGATCAACCTGATGGCCTATCAGAAATCCTATAATGCCGCTGCCCGGTACTTTACAGTTCTGGACGAAGCAGTGGACAAAATCATCAACGGCATGGGCATCGTCGGGCGATAAACCCTTCCATCCCTGATCCAAAGGAGTAATAAGTTATGCGTATCACCAACCGAATGATCACCTCCAAGTATGTCCGGTCCCTGAACCAGATTTCCTCGGACCTGAACCGGCTCAATAACAAGGTCACCTCCGGCCGGGCCTTCACCAAAGCTTCGGAGAACACCTCTGCCGCCATCCGTGCTTATCAACTCCGTCGGGATATGAGCAAGTCGGAAGGATTTATGACCAACATCCAGCATGCAGAGACTACGCTGAGAAATAGCGAGTCCTCCATCATGCATATCCAGGAACTGGTCCAGAACGCCCAGACGAAGATCATTCAGGGGGTCAACGGGACCCAGAGCGAAAGCGAACGAAAGATCATCGCCACCGAGCTTCGGAACATCCAGGATCAGATGCTGCAGACCTTAAACGGCAGTTCCTCCGACATGTACTATTTCGGGGGTACCAATACGACCGATAAACCTTTTACTTTGGATCCAGCCACCGGAAAGCTGATGTATAACGGGAATCTGCTTGACGATCCTGCTCTTGATTCGGCAGCCCTGCTGGCAGACAGCCGCTTCGTGGATATCGGTTTGAACGTACGGGTGGATGCTAGTGGCGACATTGACAACACCTCCGTATTTAAATACTCCATCCCAGGATTGCAGATTACCGGCTATGGCGAGGAACTAGTCAACGGCGAAACAATGTCGGCCAATATTTACGACTTAATAGGGCGGATGGCTACGGAGCTTGAGAAAGGTTCTGACTACGACAAGGATATGGCGGATGCCCTACTTGGCAAGATCCAACAAACTTCACCCAAAGTGGTCCATGCCCTGACCGATGTAGGAGCCAAGACCTCTTATCTGGAGTTCATCACCGACCGACTGGAGACCAAAGAGTTTAATGACCAGGAGCGACAGATGGAACTGGAAGCCGCCGACCCGGCCGAGACCATCATCTACTTTAAAAGTCAGGAGGCCGCTTACAACGCGGCCCTGCAGATGGGCACCAAGATCATCCAGCCCTCCATCTTTGATTATATGAATTAGCATTACCCGGTTCAGAAAGGAGAATTCCATGCAGGCCCTGCTTAAAATCGAAACCGTACCGATTTCTATCGAGTATGTGGAAAAACCGAAAAGCCATGGCCCTTCTCAGACTGCCCAACTCCAGGTCAGCAGTTCCAGCGAGCAATTAAACATCCGGAGCAACCCCATCCCCTTTTCCATGGATCATGTGGACCTTTCTCCCCAGCTCCGACAGGATGGACTGACCTATACGGCAACCGCTGGATTTGAAGAGAACGGGGATTTACGCCTCAACATCCAGATGCCAGAGGGAACCTTTACCACGGAAAACTACCAGCGAGTTGGCCGCAGCATCGATCAAATGGTGGGAAGCCTTTCCGGAAGCCCACAGGCCATGCCCTCCCAATTTCAGATCCGTTTTGACCTACAGGGGCTCAACCAGCAACTGAAAAGCACCGGGTCAGAAACGAGGCAAATGGACACCCGCTTTGATCCACCCGACATTGAGGTTAAGGTGGTTCAACGGCCCAAGGTTATCATCAAGTATGTGGGAGGTCCCATTTATATCCCTAAGAGCTCTGATCCCAACTATGAGCCGCCACCCGATCTAACATTAGTCGGAGACGGCAAGAATATCTTTGAAGCGAAAGCATGAGGAACCCCATGGACATCAATACCCGAGATTTTGGCACCGTTTCAGTAGAAGAGGATGCCCTGTACCATTTCCCGGAAGGTCTTTATGGCTTCGAGGATATTCAGGAATACTCCGTCTTTTCCCACAGCTTTGACGAAGAGATTGCTTTCCTGTACCTGCAGGCCAACGATTCCCTGGATCCCTGTTTTCTGGTCTTTGAACCCTGGGATCTTTACCCAGGTTATGCTCCTTCCCTATCGGAATCTGATTTAAAGGCTCTCGATGTGAGCGGCCCAGAGGATCTGATTTTCCTGGCCATCACCACCATCTCCCCCAATCCGGAGGAGCTTTCTCTGAATATTAAAAGTCCGGTGGTTCTGAACCCTAAAAATCGAACCGGCCGCCAAGTGATTCTGGAAAACCGGGATTACCCCATCCGTTTCCAACCTTTCCTCCATCCGGGAAAGGGGGAATAGACTATGCTCGTCATAAGCAGAAAAACGGGAGAAGGTCTTCAGATCGGAGACAAAATCACCCTGCAGGTGGTCAGCGTCTCCGGAGACAAGGTCACCCTGGCCATTGATGCTCCCAAAGAAATCAAAATCATGCGGGATGAACTGATCCAGACCATCGAGGCCAACCAATCCTCCAGCCAGGTTCCGGCGGATGGAAACTACAGTTCCCTGGCTCAGTTCATGAAATCGAAAAAAGTTTAGAAAAAAGATAAAAAACTTGAAAAAAGTGCTAAAGAAAAAAATCGCCTGACCGATATATAGGACAAGGCGATTTTGCTTTATTTAAAAGGAAGCTGCTCAGCGTACGGGGGCTGCTTTCACAACCAAAGTACGGGGCGGGAAGGATCCCATCCCTAAGTTTCAAGGAGGAACAACCATGAGAATTAACCACAACATCGCAGCTCTGAACACTTATCGTCAGCTGTCATCCAACCAGTCCACCACTTCCAAATCTTTGGAAAAATTATCTTCCGGACTGAGAATCAACCGAGCCGGCGATGATGCTGCCGGTCTGGCCATCTCCGAAAAGATGAGAGGACAGATCCGAGGTCTGGATCAGGCTTCCAGAAATGCTTCAGATTCCATCTCCCTAATTCAAACTGCAGAAGGTGCATTAAATGAAACTCACAGCATCCTGCAGAGAATGAGAGAGTTGGCTGTACAGTCTTCCAATGACACTAATACAGCTGCTGATCGATCTGAAATTCAGAAGGAAGTATCCCAGCTCACCGAAGAAATCGATCGGATCGCTGAAACAACTCAGTTCAATACAAAAGCCTTACTGAAAGGTGCTTACGGCACAACCGCTACATCAGCAAATTCAGCTAACCTTGCCATCCTTTCTGCTCGAGGTGATAGCATAACTTCTGGTACTTATGCTGTAAATACCTCCGTAGCAGCTACCCAATCAACTTATGCAGGTGCAGCAGATTTATCAGGCGGAGTAACTTTTGTGGCTGGTACTAATGATACCATCAATGTCCAAGGTACAGAAATTACTTTCTCAGCTGGTGCACAAACTCAAGCAGATATCATTAACAGAATCAATGAATTTAGTTCTGCTACTGGTTTAACCGCTGCAGCTAACGGAAACGCAATAACATTAACAAATGCAAACTATGGAAATCACGCTATTACTGTTACAGGAAATGGCGAAACAGCGATCTTCGGGGGTGAAACAAACACAACTGGAGTTAATGCAGTAATCGATACTGTAGGAGGCGCAGCAGTTACTGTTTCTGCCGATGAAGTGGACGGCCGAAAACTTACAATCACAAGTGGCGCCCTTAAAGGTATGCAGGTTCAAACCAACGCAGCTGCCGCAGTGAACGTAACGGTTGACAAAAGTGCTCTTACAATGCAGATTGGGGCCAATCAGGGACAGACTTTTGAGATGGCCATCGAAAACATGAGTGCGTCATCAATTGGTGTTAGTGGAATTGATGTTTCAACTCAGGCAAGTGCAAGTGTAGCACTTAACACCGTTCAGTCTGCTATAGACACTGTATCTGCTGAGAGATCCAAATTGGGTGCTTACCAGAATCGTCTGGAACACACCATTAACAACCTGGGAACCACTTCCGAAAACCTGACTGCTTCCGAGTCCCGAATTCGTGACGTAGACATGGCCAAGGAAATGATGGAGTTCACCAAGAACAACATTCTGTCCCAGGCCGCACAGGCCATGCTGGCTCAGGCCAATCAGCAGCCGCAAGGGGTACTTCAGTTATTACAATAACTTTAATGTACAATCTACACACACGAAAAAAACCACCTTTGGTGGTTTTTTTCGTTGTTCGAATTTCTTCTTTCCTTTATATACGCTGATTTTCACTTCTTCTCCGTTGCCAGTTCCATAATGGCGATATAGATATTCACCACGATCTGATACAGCTCTGGCGGAATCTCCTGCCCTGTCTCCAGCTTTGCCAGGAGTGTGGCTGCGGTGTCATCCTGATAGATGGTAACCCCGTTTTCCATGGCCACCTGGAGGATCCGCTGGGCGATGGCTCCGCTTCCGGCTGCTACCACCGTTGGGGCCGTGTTTTTGTCCGGTTCATATTTCAGGGCGGCTACTCGGAGCCGGTCGTCTCTTCCTTTTTCCGGCGGAGCTTGAGCTTTAGATTTTGACATCGATGCCCACCCTCCTTTTCCGGACCTCCGGGAACCGATCCCAGATGGTTTTTTCTTCCTTATAGATCCCTACTTGATAAGAGGACAATCGGTATCCTTCTTCCTGAATCATCTGGCCAATCTCCCGTTTATGGGAAGAAAGGAGGGGCGCCAGATCTTCCGGGGCTTCCATGGCGATTTCAATGAACTGGTCTTTGGCAAGCAAGTCCACCTGGACCGGACCGAAATGCTCTCCGCTGACGGTGAACAGGATGTTTCTGGCCTGCTGGGCGTTGCCTTTCCGACCTGCCGCTTCCTTATCAATGAAAAATTCCACATAAGTATTTTGCTCCATCCACTGAATGGGGATGGTAAAGTTCAACTGGGGCACCGAGGGGCTTTCACTTTGAAGCAGATAAAGAAGAAGATTTGTTGCCGGATTGGACGACTTGCCCCCTTCTGTCTTTTCCAGAGCCATGGTCAGGATCCTTGGGATATCCGGCAGTTCCTCTTCTCGGGCCTCTTCCGGCGTCAACAGAGCTCCTGCCATCTCCTGCCTTCTTTCGATTCCTTCCTTGAGGATGACCTGCTTCATCTCCTGTATTTCATCGGTCGAAAGGTTGGTCAGACGGCTGATTTCTTCTCCCAATCGGAGGATGGCTTCCTCTAAGACCGGGGGCTGCCCTTGATCCATCCGGACGATATAGT
>JBLJBD010000122.1:0-2731 GCA_047637815.1 Anaerovoracaceae bacterium | reverse complement strand
GGAACTCCGGTCCGAATCACCGGCACCGGGGGGCGGCTCTGTCAGCGCCCTGGCCGGAGCCCAGGGGATGAGCCTGCTGATGATGGTTTGCGGACTGACCATTACCCGGGAAAAATACGCAGAGCATCATGAAACCTGCAAAAAGGCCTTGGAAAAGGCGGAGGCCATCGGCCGGGAGCTGGCCGATTTGGTAGATCTGGATACGGAAGCCTATCTGGGTGTTGCTGCCGCATTTAAACTTCCCAAGGAAACCGAAGAGGAGAAAGGGGCTCGCTCCGCGGCCATCATCAAAGCGACCCATACAGCGACGGAGGTTCCCTTCCGGGTCATGGAGCTCTCCCTGGCCGGACTGGAGCTGGCGGGAGAACTGATGGACAAGACCAATCCCAACGCGGCCAGCGACCTGGGGGTTGCGGGACAGAACCTGTCCGCTGCCCTGAAAGGCGCTTACTATAACGTGCTGATCAACCTGTCGGGGCTCAAGGACCAGTCGGCTGAAGAGACCTTCCGGGATACCGGCATGAAAATGGTGGAGCGGGGAACCCTGCTTCTGACCATCATTGAAGATCATACAGAAAAGCATCTATAGGAGGAAATCATGGCAAAGATTATTGAAAGCGTACCAAACATCAGCGAAGGAAGAGATACAGCAATCATTGAGGCCTGCGTGGATCAGATCCGGCAGACTCCCGGATGCACCTTGCTGCAATACAGCTCCGATACCAGTCACAATCGGACCGTCATCACCTACATGGGCAGCCCGGAAGCGGTGGAAGAGGCCAGCGTAAAACTGGCCAAGAAATCCGTAGAGCTGATCGATCTGAACAAGCATACGGGAGAGCATCCCCGGATGGGCTGCGTGGACGTGATGCCCTTCATCCCCATCAAAGAAGTATCCGTGGAGGAGTGCGTGGAGCTTTCTCATCGGGTAGGCAAGCGGATCGCTGAGGAAGCGAATCTCCCCGTATTCCTGTATGAGCAGTCTGCATCGGCACCCCACCGGCAGAACCTGGCCACGGTGCGGAAAGGTCAGTTTGAAGGAATGGCCGAGAAGGTGAAGGAAGCCGAGTGGATTCCCGACTTCGGCGGACAGCGGATCCATCCCACCGGCGGCGTGGTAGCCGTCGGCGCAAGACCTCCTTTGATCGCCTTTAATATCAATCTGAATACTGCTGATGTATCCGTTGCAGACCGGATTGCAAAAATCATCCGGAAAGCCGGTGGCGGCCTGGACAACGTCAAGGCGATGGGGGTTTATCTGGAAGACCGGAACCTGGCTCAGGTTTCTATTAATATGACGGATTTCAACCGGACCCCCCTGTACCGGGTGGTGGAGCTGACCAAAGTGGAAGCGGCCCGTTATGGCGTATCCGTGGTAGGAACGGAAATCATCGGCCTTTGCCCCATGAAAGCCCTCTTCGATTCAGCGGAATACTATCTCCAGATCGAGGATTTTGATGCCCAGGTTCAGGTCATTGAGAATCACCTGCTGTAATTCGGTTGTTCCGGGGAGGAACCTATGAAAAAGGAACGCTTTCCGCAGGATGCATCCCTGACGGAAGAAATCGCGGCCATCATTCGGGAACGGATCTTAGACGGAACCTATGCCATCGGTGAAAAGATTCCGGAAGGCCCCCTGTCCAATGAGCTTCGGGTCAGCAGGACCCCTATTCGTCATGCCTTCCAGCAACTGGCTCAGGAAGGGCTGGTGGAAATGATTCCCAACCGGGGAACCTTTGCCCGGGGCTTTACCAAAAGGGATGTTCAGGACATTTATGAGGTCCGAAAAGCCCTGGAAGCTTTGGCTATGGAATGGGCGGTGGAGCGGATTGGGGAAGAGGAACTGCAGACCCTGCGGGAAATCGTGGATCAGATGGAGTTTTACACCCTGAAGCAAAATTATCAGCGTGTCATGGAGGCCAACCGGGAATTTCATGAGACCATCTACCGGGCTTCCCGCAGCCGATTCCTGTCCCATATCCTGAAATCTTATCAGGAATACGTTCAGCAGGCCCGGAAAAAAACGGTGCAGGAGCCGGAATATCTGGAGTCCATCCTGGAAGAACACAAGAAGATTCTCCGGGCATTGGAGGAGAAGGATGGCAAGGCGGCTATGCGGCTGGTCAACCAGCATCTGGAAAATTCCAGGAAGCGGGCAGAGGCTAAATGGAAAGGCCTTTCATCCCTTTAACTGGATAAAATTGTATACAATGAACGAAGGAAGTGCCGCCTGATAGGGCTGGAATGAATGGTATTTGTTTGCTTATTTTCCTGGAAGAATTATAATATATTTAAGGAATTAATTTGCATAACAGGCCCGGGTTATCGGGGAAGAGGAGAACATGGAACGAAATTCCAAAGAAGCAAAACAGTTGGTGCTGCAGGGAAATGAAGCCTGTGCCAAGGGGGCCATATACGCCGGATGCCGGTTTTTCGCCGGCTATCCCATTACTCCTTCTACGGAGATCATTGAAATGATGTCCTCGGAGATGCTGGAAGCGGGGGGTGCCTTTATCCAGATGGAGGACGAGATCGCTTCGGCCTGTGCCATCGTAGGAGCCCGCTGGGGTGGGAAAAAGGCTATGACTGCAACCTCCGGCCCCGGATACACCCTGATGCAGGAAGCTATCGGATATGCGGCGGTAACAGAAACGCCGGTGGTCATCGTCAATGTTCAGCGGGGAGGCCCGTCTACCGGACAGCCCACCCTATCTTCTCAGCAGGACATTTA
>JBLJBD010000121.1:0-3586 GCA_047637815.1 Anaerovoracaceae bacterium | reverse complement strand
CCTGGTATTGATCTTCAAGCCCAGCGGCTTATTTGGAAAGGGATGAAAAGGGGGAGCATGATATGTTAAAAAGACTATTAAACATCAACAATTCGGTTTTATGGGCCATCGCGTTTTTATCCATTTTGGTGCCCTTTTTCCTGCCGAATCGATATTTTCAGGATATTGCCGTACTGACTTTCCTCTGGGCAGGACTATCCTCCTCCTGGAATTTTTACAGCGGCTACTGCGGCAGGCTGTCCATCGGCCACGCAGCCTTTTTAGGAATCGGAGCTTATACCTCCACCATCCTGTATGTGAACTATGGGATTTCTCCCTGGATCGGCATGATCATCGGCGGAATGTTTTCTGCCTTGGCGGCTTTGGTCATCGGAGGAACCACTCTGCGGCTCAAGGGAACCTTTTTCGTTCTCTCCACCGTTGCTTTTGCAGAGATTCTCAAGACCTTTGCTATTGTATCCAAGGACCTGACGGCTGGTTCTTTAGGGATGATGATTCCCTATGATCCCAGCTTTGCTAATATGATTTTTCAGGGGAAGATCCCCTTTGCCATTATCACCTGGGCCTATATGATGATCGTCATCATCCTCTGCGTCCGGCTGGAAAAATCCAAGCTAGGCTATTCGCTTATTGCTGTGGGTGAAAACCAGGAAGCCGCAGAGAATCTGGGGGTCAATTCTACCCGGGTCATGCTCATTTCCTACGTGGTGAGCGCGGTTCTGACATCAATCGGTGGAACCCTGTTTGCCCAGTACATCATGTTCATTGAGCCCATGTCCCTGATGAGCGTTGGCTATTCGGTCAACTTCATCCTATATGCCATTGCCGGCGGTATGGGCACGGCCTTCGGGCCCATGGTGGGAGCCTTTATCCTGGTACCTGTAACGAACCTGCTACGGGGATATTTATCCTTTATCAGCGGACTCCACGGTTTTATCCTGGGTATGCTGCTGATCATCATCCTGCTGTTCCGACCGGACGGCATCCTGCCTCAGTTGAAAGGCTATGTCCGAAAGAAGATGAACCGAAATAAAAATAACGAAGAGAAGGGAGAATAGCCATGTTGCTGAAAATCGACAACGTAACCAAAAGATTCGGCGGCTTGGCTGCTGTCTCGGAAGTGTCCTTCGAACTGGAGGAAGGGATCATCCTGGGACTGATCGGTCCCAACGGAGCAGGAAAATCAACCCTTTTCGGCTGCATCAACGGAACTCTGCCCTTGAGCGAAGGAACCGTAACCTTTGACGGTAAGGTGATCAGCGGAAACAAATCCTTCCAGAATGCCAAGCTGGGAATCGCCAGAAGCTATCAGATCGTCCAGCCCTTCGGAAACATGACGGCTCTTCAGAACGCCATGGTCGGGGCCTTCTGCAAAACCAACAATTACAAGGAAGCAGAGCAGATCGCCCTCCGGTCCCTGGAAACCGTCAAGCTGCTTAAAAAGAAGGATGTGGTAGCCAAGTACCTGAACCTGGGTGAGCGGAAAAAACTGGAAATCGCCAAGGCGCTGTCCACCCAGCCCAAACTCCTTTTATTGGATGAGGTCATGGCCGGTCTTAATACGACGGAAGTACTGGAAATGGTTGGGATCATCAAATCCCTCAATACCTCCGGCATCACCATCATCATTATCGAACATATTATGGAAGCCATCATGAATATTTCCGACCGGATCATCGTCTTGAGCTTTGGAAAGAAAATTGCCGAAGGATCCCCGGAAGAAATCAGTCAAGATCCCCATGTTATCGAAGCCTACTTCGGTGTAGAGGAGGTGGAAGAACATGCTTAGTATTAAAAATGTGAATTCCTTTTACGGAGAAGTGCAGGTCCTGCAGGATGTTTCCCTGGAAGTCAATAAGGGGGAGGTTGTCACCATCGTCGGTGCCAATGCGGCGGGAAAGAGCACGCTTATATCCTGCATATCAAGGACCGTACAATCCTACAATGGTGAAATTGAGTTCGACGGGGTACGGATCGACAAGCTTTCGCCGGAAAAAATCGTAGACCTGGGTCTGATTCAGTGTCCGGAAGGCCGTTTGCTATTCCCCAGCCTGACAGTACGGGAAAACCTGGAACTGGGCGCCTTCAGCAAACGATCCCGGGCAACCCGGAAAGAGCGGTTGGAATACGTCTACGATCTCCTTCCCAGACTGAAGGAACGTTCCAACCAGCTGGCTGGATCTCTTTCCGGAGGAGAAGCTCAGATGTGCGCCATCGGCCGAGGCCTCATGGCAAACCCCATCATGCTGATGTTTGATGAACCCTCCCTGGGGCTGGCTCCCATCGTGGTCATCGAAGTCATGGAGCTGATCAAGAATATCAGCAAGGAAGGAACCACCATTCTGCTGGTCGAACAAAATGTCCGCCAGTCCCTGAAACTCTCTGACCGGGCTTATGTCATGGAAAACGGAAAGATCATCATGGAAGGGAAGGGCCGGGATCTCCTGAACAGCGAGGAAATCAGAAAAGCTTATCTGGGAATCTGATTCCGGTTGGGTTGGGTTTCCAATAATACCCTCACAAAAAGAACAATCGAAAAGACCTCCGATGCCGGAGGTCTTTCTTCATGATTATAGTGGCGATTCTAGGAAAACAGCAGAGCGTACAGAACGCCGAGGGTGCCTGCCACAGCCAGGAACAGAACTACCTTGGCCGGCATTTTTCCGTCGTGTTCCATGGCTTTTCCAAAGAGGCCGAAGACGAAGGGGTGGATCAGGAAGGGCATGGCGAAGATCAGCGGTATCATCAGGGCTGCCTCAGCGCCGAACATCCCTCCCTGTACGGCTGCAAAGAGGCCGAAGTGGGAGATGGCGGCAGAGGTGGCCATGGCGGCGTCGTTGATTCCCATACCGGAGAGAGCCAGCATTAAAAAGCTGCCGAAAACAGCGACAATCTGGAACCCGAAGGAAAACAGCATCAATCCCTTGACTTCCTGGGATTTTTCCCCCTTGGCAGCCCGAAGAATCCGGAAGGACCAGAAGGCCAGAGCCAGACCAACGACGACTAGCGGTGCAACCCACCCGATCAGCAGGGCGCCTCTGGAGGCACTGGCAGCCAGGATAGAGAACACGAAGATATGACCAAAGAAGGGGATGTTGATCATAATGGGAGCCCGGGATGCGGCTTCTTCCCCAAAATCCCCGGCGGTACAGGCACCGGTCAATCCCGAGTGAGAGAGGGCGCCGGCCATGCCAGGACCAAGGTTTCGGACATGATTGACCTTGGCAACCCAGATCAGCAGAGCCAGTCCGCCAAACATCCAGAAGACCTGTCCGAAGAGCCCATAAGCCATGACGGCCTTCATGCCGGTGATGGCAAAGGCATCCAGCATCAGGGAACCGCCGACGATGAAATTAGCGGCAAGGACCACAGGGATGCCGGCAAAGAGGAGGGCTCTCAGAGTGGGACCGTATTTCCATTCGGAAAAGATTGCCCCCAGGGCTGCCGATATCATCATGGCAAAGAATATCTGAGGCAGGGCGATAACGGGTTTCACTGCGGTTGCTATCCAGGTGGACAGCAGCAGAATTCCGATAATGATCAGGATTTCCAGAACGCCCTTGCGGATATAAGTGGATTTGTTTTT
>JBLJBD010000120.1:0-3614 GCA_047637815.1 Anaerovoracaceae bacterium | reverse complement strand
AATCACCCTATTTCATCGTTCTGACATAGTCACCGATTTTCTTGTCTTCGTTGGCGATGTGCTTCACCAGCCAGTCGATGACCATCTGATTGGCATTCATGATGACTGCTATGTTGCTCCCCGAATCAGTATAATCCTTTTCCAGTTTATCCAGCTCACCGATGAACCCTCTGTGCATGGTCTGTTGCTTTTCCAGTTCCGGATAGTTGACGCTGGCCATATACTTCTCCTCATCAGCAAAGTGCTTTTTAGTATACTCGTCCAGAAAAAGCAGCAGGGAAGCGATTTCTTCCTTGGCCTGGCCTTTCTTGCCGGCATCAAAAAGCTGCCCGGCCTTTTCAAACATCAGCTGATGCTCCTGATCGATCAATTCCACTCCAACGGATAACTCTTCTGTCCACTTAATAGCCATGTTGATTCCTTTCTTCTGCCAATATTATAAGGTTGTTTCTGAAAAATTATACTTCTATAACAGATATCGGCAGGTCAGCTCATATCTTTAGAGCTGGAGGAGAATCTTTTCGATTCGCTTTTCAGAAACCAGAAGGGTCGTAAGCTGAATGTCCTTGTATGTCGCCCGGCTCACCTGATCCATCGGCGGTATATCCCCTCCCAGCAGGTGGGTGAAAAAACCGTTCAGGGTCTCAAAATCTTCGGTTGGCAGCTCAACATCCAGGATTCTTTCCAGTTCATAAAGGCTGATGGTTCCCTTGACCTCGAAGGTCTTGTCATCGATGCGAAGGATTTCATCATCCTCATCATCATCGTATTCGTCGGCGATATTCCCGAGAATTTCCTCCACCAAGTCTTCCATGGTGACGATTCCTGCCGTTCCGCCATACTCGTCCACCACGATGGCCATATGGGTCCGGGCTTTCTGAAGATCCGAGAATATTTCATTTACCTTTTTATGGACCGGGATAAAGGTTGGCTTCCTCAGGTAGGATTCCAGGGCAAAAGGTTTATTCCCCTCTCCGGATATCAGCGGGAGCAGATCTTTGACATGAAGAATGCCGGATATCTGGTCGATGGTGTCGACGTAGATGGGTATCCGGGAATAATGCTCTGCCTGGTTCAGCTCCATCAAGTCCTTTAAGCTTGCGGTGACCGGCAGGGCTGCCAGTTCCATTCGGTGGGTCATGATGTCTTCTGCGGTCTTGTTGTTGAATTGAAACACATTGTTGATCATGGCCTTTTCATGTTGGTCGATGGCCCCTTTTTCTTCTCCCACGTCTACCATCATTCGAATTTCTTCCTCCGTCACATCATCGTCCACAGAATGGGGATCGATGCCGAAGAGCCGAACGATGAAATTGGTGGACAGGGTCAGCAATTTTACAAAGGGGCTGGTAATTTTGGATAAAAGGACCAAGGGTCCTACCACTTTATAGGCAATGGCCTCCGATTTTTTCATGGCCACCCGTTTCGGAACAAGCTCACCAAGCACCAATGTAAAATAAGACAATATCAGGGTAATCAGGACGACGATGATGGTCTTCAGGGCTTCTCCGGAAACAGCCAGCTGGTATTGCTCCAGGTAGGCGGCCAACGGGCCCGCAAAGGATTCTGCCGCAAAGGCACTGGCCAAAAATCCAGCCAGGGTGATTCCAATCTGAATGGTGGCCAGAAATCGGCTCGGTTCCTTCAGCAAGCCCTGCAGTTTTTGTGATTTGCGGTCTCCGGCCTCAGCCTGAATCCGAACCTTGTTATCGTTAAGGGATATCAAGGCAATTTCTGACGCCGCAAAAAAAGCATTGATGGCGATGAGAACAATCAACAGCATGATCTCAGTAGTCAATTTTAATTCCTCCTGTTCTTTCAGCCGGATTCAGGCTACCCTCGGGGAGCCCTCTCCAGCCAACCAAAAAAAGACCAAATTCAGCATCCCGTCTCCGGGGCTGACTCAGCCTGTCCTTAAAGATTTCTTGAATTTTATTTTTTATAAAAAGGATCCACCGGAAACTCCGGGGCTCAGGGTCGTCTTCCATTTTAATTTACGTCTCCTTGTGGTATATTATAAGGGTAAGAGAATTAAAAAGTCAATACCGGCTATACCGCCGAATCAGGGATAGAAAGAAGGGACCCGGGATGAGCCAACTGGATATGGATCTGCTGAAAAATAATATGGATATGGATCTGCTGAAAAGCTGCATGGAAGGACCCGTTCCTCTTCTCCTCTATTTCTCGGCGGAACCTTGTACCGTTTGCCACGCCATGCTGCCCAAACTTCAAAAGACTCTCATGGACATGGGCGACACCGAGGAAGGGCAAGATTACCGCCTGTTCGTGATTGAGTCGGAAAAACATCCGGAAATCTGCGGCCAACTGCTGGTTTTTACCGTCCCTACTGTTCTGATTTTCTGGGAAGGAAGGGAAGTTCTCCGGGAAAGCCGCTTCATGGATTTGAACCAGGTAAGACGGATTTTGTCGCAGATCATCGAATCCCGTAACTCCGGGCCTGGGCTCTGCGAAGAATAAAAGTGTTATAATAAAAAAGAAATAGAAACGAAATTAAAAGAAAGGTGGTGCACATGATGAAGAACGATCACAAAGTCAAAGAATCCGGATTGACACCCATCGAAAAGGAACTTAGAGAGGCAGCCCAGGCAGCCAGCGGAGAATTGGAAATGGATCAACTGTTTTCTCCGGACTTTATGTCGGGCAACACCGAATACGCCACATTTTCTGACTTTCTTTCTGCCGGAGGCTATGAGAACCGGACCCAGGATGAGTTTGATGCTCTGCCTCCCGATGACGAATTTGAAAAGCACATCCAGGTCCACACCGACTTCGACTCCTGGGAAGAGATGCAGCACTCCGCCACCGCTCTTTTCAACCGAAGAAAGGGCATTTTATAGCGAGACGGCAACCCAGAGATATGAGAATATAGAAATTCAGCAGTATAAAGGAATAACGATGAAGAAGGCCTCACGAGGGCCTTCTTTCTTAATATCCGGGGCAAATTGGGGGGGCAACTTACTACATTATTTTCATTTTCGATCAGTTTCGGCAGTTTTTCATGATGTTTTTAATGAGTTTTTCGTGAGTTATACACTTTCACCCCCCTATTTTTTACTTAGTGTATAACATTTCTGCTTTTCAAGCCATTTATTTACACATATTTCCATTTTATCATGTCGAATTTGTTTTCTGCAATTTTTAGTATAGTATTTTTCTGCTTTCAGTGGTTATGCTTGAACCGAATCAATTTCCAGTTGATTATGCAAAAAAAGTTATACACCCCACATCCCCCACGGGCCCTAAAGTGTATAACCGCCTCTTTATTGTCGCTCATCAACTCCACCCACAACCCCAAATCTTCACATCCAAGGACAAATCTTCTTTTCTGCTGCCCCTTCCTTGGAAAGTACCGGGAACACCCCATTGGTCATGGTGGTCGCTTTGATATCAAAGCCTCCATCTACGTTGGTCGCCACCGCAATCAGGTCCGTGATTGCTCCGTCGATGGAAGCAGTCTGTAGGGCGGTCTGCCGATCCTGAGGGTTGCTAAACAGCTGCAGTTCCACTGCCAGGCCCAGTTCATCAAAAAATCCCATTTCCTCTGCCAAAAGCAGGGGCGCCGAATCCACTGCCGGCATGATGCCAACGGTCAG
>JBLJBD010000119.1:0-2405 GCA_047637815.1 Anaerovoracaceae bacterium | reverse complement strand
GAAATAGGACCGAACCACTGAAAAGAGAGAATCCCCCGTCAGACTAATCCTCTGATCCGGGGGATTCGTTTTTTTCAGGGCGGAGCAGCTCCAGTACTTCAGAGTCTTCTACCTGATTAAATTCGTCGTAATAGGCCCCTACCCCGCCCAGGTAGTTGGAATCGATATCCAGAGCAATCAGCTCGTCAGCCATTTTCCGCAGCTTCTTAGCGGTATCGAAGGGAATCACAGGAATGGCCACCACCACCTTTTTCGGATTTCGTTCCTTCATTTCCTTGATGGCGGCTATCATGGTGAAGCCGGTTAAGCTCCCTCTGGAACCATTCTGGATCAACTTTGCTGAGCTCATTGGGATTGCAGATGGGCTCCCCTTCTTCTGCTACGGCACAGATGGCGTATTCCGGATTCATGGGATGACCGATTTTCTTCGTAATAACCAAATCCAGCGGTGCCTGAAGCTGGTCGGCGATTACCCTCCCCAAGAGCACTCCGCCCCGGGGCAGGGCATAAACAATCACATCCTGCCCTTTATATTGTCTCAAAGCTTCGCCCAGCCGGATGCCGGCATCCTTTCTGTCTTTAAAATACACAGGAATCATCTCCCTTCGACTCTATTATTTCACAGCATTTACCTGAAAACTATGGGGCTTCACCGACAGCTATCGCCGTTTTTCCCGCAGGTATTGGATTAATGGAAATTTCATGGTATTGAGTGAACTTATTTACAAAAAACCCTCAATAGTGTAATATTTTCTCAACAATGCGCAATGCACTAAAATGATGGTGTTAGGCTATCATAGAAGGAGGAAATTTTATGAAATCCAAAATTGCCCTGCTTTTAGTTTTTATGATGGTTTTCAGCCTGGCTGCCTGTGGTGGGCAGTCGGAATCCGGGACTAGTGAAGAAAATCTTAATCCTGTGATTCGGGAAGCCGAACCCCCTGTACTGCAGACCGGCAACGAAGCCACGGCTATTGCGCTGAAGCAGTATATCTATGCCCGGCTGCTGACAGAGCAACTGGCTACCGAAGCGTTGACCCAGTTATCAGAGGCTGAACGAAAAGAAAAGATGGATGCCTTGGTTTCGGCCTGGGAAACAGCGGCAGCCTTTGCTAAAAGTGCAGAGGAGCTGACCAATCAGGCGGTGGCAGAGCTGGAAAACACCGCAGCCCTGACCATGCCCTTGAGGAGCCCCGTTAAGAGCACCTTCAACCTCTTTGCTACAGTCTATGCTGCTGATGAAGCAACGGAATTCGATCAGGTGGCCTGGGCAGAAAAACTGACGAAGCAGTACGATGCCCTCAAGGGAGCCAAACGATACAATCAGCTGGCTCAGCAGCTGGGGGTTGATGCCAAGGCTGCTTATGAACAGATGACCATTGCCCAAGAGATTATTCACAAAGGAGCTATGGCGGACGCGGATTGGAATAATAAGGTGGTCAATATCCTGCAGGCCACCAAGACCACCAGTAAAGTAGCCCTTCTCGGTTTGTCTCTGGTAGCCACCGGTGGTGCCAGTGTCACCGTGCTGGAGGGAGCCGGATTCATCGCCAGCGGAATCGACTGTGCCATAGAAGTAGCCGATACAGGCAGCACCATCATTTTAGGAGAAGGAAACAATGTGGCAGTCGGATTCGGCGAATTGAAGAAAATGACCGCCCCGGTCACCTCCGTGATTGGACTTCTGAATTTTGATGTGGCTAATCTGCAAAATAGGACAAAGGATTCCGCAGATGCTCTGGTCTATATCAGCGATTCCATATTGGATTTGATTTTTGAAAACAAAGTGCTTGGCATGGAAATCTCCGCCACCAAGGACGGGGAAGTAGCCATCAACGGACAGGCCATTGACGTTACCGGACTGGGAGGAGAAGCGGTGAAATCTGCCCTGGAAACGGCTGGTTTCCCCCTGCCTGATGCACCCCTGGAAATCCTGGACCTGATCCGGGATACCTGGGATCCGGATCTTGAAGTGATGAAAGCTCGGATGGATGCCCTGACCGCCGGCCTTCCCGAAAAACCTTCCGATGAGTCGCCAGTGTTGGCTGTAGGGAGCATTTTCGGCAGCTATAGCTACACCATGACTTATCAGGATGGGGAAGTGGACACAGGAACCTGTACCATTGAGGATAACGGGGATGGAACCATTGCATGGATATCGGATGACATGGATATAACCACTCTGTATTATGAAGAAGGTTCCCGACGAATCTATTACTCCGGTGATGGCTTGAATCTGGAAATTCTGTTTACTTCCGGTCTTGGGGGAGTGAAGGGAAATGGACGGATGTACGGAGAATTCTGGGGTGAACCTTTGGATGTAGATTTTACCATGACAAAACAATAGGTTGGAATGTCCACTATCCCTCAGTAATAATGGGAGGATGAGCGTTATGAAAAAGTTT
>JBLJBD010000118.1:0-3661 GCA_047637815.1 Anaerovoracaceae bacterium | reverse complement strand
CTTGACCACAGAAAATCCATTGATTTCTCCGTCTGTTGTGCTATACTTGTACAAGACGGGTCCCGTTGGTCAAGTGGTCAAGACATCGCCCTCTCACGGCGGTAACAGGGGTTCGACTCCCCTACGGGATACCAATTTTAAAAGCAGACTCTCAAATTTGGGGAGTCTGTTTTATTTTTTGGCGCTATTGGAAAGGCTCGGAAAATGTCATAGAGAAAAGAATAAATTTCCGAAATTCCCTTGACAGGAAAGGGGAAAAGGGTTATTATCATATTAACATATAGAACAAGTATGTTGATAAAATGTTAACCATTCAAATCAAATATCATAGTCAAGAAAATTGGAAGGAATAAAGGAGAAAAATCATGGCAAAGATCTATACATCCATCGATCAGCTGATCGGAAGAACCCCCCTGCTGGAACTAAGCAACATTGAAAAGGAAGAGGGCCTGGAAGCCCGAGTCCTGGCAAAGCTGGAATACTTTAATCCCGGCGGATCCGTCAAGGACCGGGTGGCCAAATCCATCCTGGACGACGCAGAAAGGAAAGGACTGATCAACAAGGATTCCGTCATCATTGAGCCTACCTCCGGCAATACTGGTATCGGTCTGGCTTCCGTGGCAGCAGCCAGAGGGTACCGAGCTATCATTGTTATGCCGGAAACCATGTCCATCGAAAGAAGACAACTGATGAAGGCCTATGGAGCCGAACTGGTACTGACCGAAGGTGCCAAAGGGATGAAGGGGGCCATTGCCAAGGCCCAGGAGCTTTCGGAGGAAATTACCGGCAGCTTCATTCCGGGCCAGTTCGTCAATCCGGCAAACCCGGAAATCCATCGGCTGACCACCGGACCGGAGATCTATGAGGATACCGACGGCCAGGTTGACATTCTGGTGGCTGGTGTCGGAACCGGCGGAACCATCACCGGTGTGGGAGAATATCTGAAATCCAAAAATCCCGAGGTCCAGGTCATCGCTGTGGAGCCCCAGGCTTCCCCGGTTCTTTCCCAAGGAGCTCCGGGACCCCATAAGATCCAGGGAATCGGTGCCGGATTCATCCCCGATGTGCTGAATACTTCCGTCTACGATGAAATCATCCAGGTTACCAATGAAGATGCCTTCGAAACCGGCCGGATGATCGGTGTTCGGGAAGGGGTCCTGGCAGGCATCAGCTCGGGAGCAGCTCTCTATGCCGCTGTTCAGGTTGCCAAAAGGCCGGAAAACAAGGGAAAGACCATCGTCGTCATTCTGCCGGACAACGGAGAGCGATACCTGTCTACTCCTCTCTTTGCTGAATAATGGATTGAATCAACATTGGATTTCTGGTATAATTATTCAATCAGAAATTAAAGGAGAAGATTCATGATCAAGTATAACAGTACCAGAGGAAGTCAGCAGGAAAAGACCGCCGCCCAGGCAGTGATCCAGGGGATTGCAGAAGATAAGGGGCTCTATGTGCCCGATCAGATTCCAGCCCTGGATGTCTCCCCGGAAGCCCTGAAGTATGCTACTTATCAGGAGATTGCAGAAAAGGTGATTTCCGCTTTCTTTACCGATTATACCGCCGAGGAAATGAAGGCCTGCGTTACGGGGGCTTATGACGATAAATTTGAAGAAAAAACCATTGCTCCTCTTGTGAAAGCGGGAGATGCCTATTTCCTGGAGCTTTACCACGGACGGACTGCTGCATTCAAGGACATGGCCCTTTCCATCCTTCCTTATCTGCTGACGACAGCACTGAAGAAGGAAAAAGAGGATAAGAAAATCTGCATCCTGACCGCCACCTCCGGAGACACCGGTAAAGCGGCCCTGGAAGGATTTGCTGACGTGGCCGGTACGGAAATCGTGGTCTTTTATCCCAACCAGGGAGTCAGCCAGGTCCAGGAGCGGCAGATGGTGACCCAGGAAGGGGACAACACCGCAGTCTTCGCCATAAACGGAAATTTTGACGATGCCCAAACCGGAGTCAAACGGATCTTCAACGACAGCGCATTCGCGGAAGAACTGGCGGCTAAAGGGGTTAAGCTATCCTCTGCCAATTCCATCAACATCGGCCGGCTGGTTCCCCAGGTAGCCTATTATGTCTATGCCTATGTGCAACTGCTGAAGAAGGGGGCTGTCAAACCGGGAGAAAAGATCAACGTGGTGGTGCCTACCGGGAATTTCGGCAATATCCTGGCGGCTTATTACGCCAAGCAGATGGGGATTCCCATGGGAAAACTAATCTGTGCATCCAACGAAAACAATGTCCTGACGGATTTCATCCGAACGGGAGAATACAACATCAACCGGGATTTCTATCTGACCAACTCCCCCTCCATGGATATTCTGATATCCTCCAATCTGGAGCGGCTTCTGTATCATCTGTCCGGCAATGACGGAGCAGAGATCAAGAGCCTGATGGACCAACTGGATAAAAACAAGGTTTACCGGGTAAACGATAAGATTCGTACCGGACTGGCCGATTTTGAGGCTGGCTATGCGGATATGACCGACACCAACCGGGCCATCGGAAACATGTATGAACAGAACGGGTACTTGATGGACACCCATACGGCCGTGGCCTACAAGGTTTACCAGGATTATAAAAAAGAAACAGGGGATGAGACGGTCACCGTCATTGCCTCCACTGCCAGCGCTTATAAATTCGCCGACAGCGTTGCAGAGTCCCTGGGGCTTCCTGTTGCAGAGGACGGCTTTGCCAACCTGAGAGCCCTTCACGAAAAGACCGGGGTTCGGGTACCGAAAGGCCTTGAGGGTCTGGAAGACAAGCCCATCCGCCACACCGGCGTGCTTGAAAAGGATGAGATGAAGGAAGCGGTTCTGAAATTCATCCTCCGATATTAGAAACAGGAGACGATTGCCTTGAAGGAATCGAGAACCAAGGAGCTTACGAAAAATCAGAAAGCCACCTTGTACGTGGTGCTGGTGACAGCCTTTACCACCACCTTTACAGGAAGTGCCCTGAATCTGTCCATTCCGGACATGGGGCGGGATTTTCAGGCCAGTGCCGGGGCCATCGGCTGGGTAGTCATGGCCTATATGCTGACGGTAGCAGCCCTGTCCGTGCCCGTTGGACGGATATCCGATCTTAATGACCGAAAAAAGTTACTGGTGGCGGGAATCGTCACCTTTGCTTTTGCATCTCTTCTTTCGGCTTTTGCCTGGAATCTGGAAATCATCATATTCCTTCGAGTGATTCAGGGAATCGGCGGTGCCATGATCTTCAGCACCAGCACTCCTACTCTGATCAGTGCCTTTCCCCAGAATCAGCGGGGTCGGGTATTGGGCTATTCCATTGCCTCCACGTACATCGGCCTTTCTGCCGGACCGGTGGTGGGCGGTTTTTTGAACCATTACCTGGGGTGGAGATCCATTTTCATCTTTACCTTTCTTCTGACGGCAGCCGTATCGGGTATCGCCATTAAACGATTGCCATCTCCCCCAAGGGGAAATGCCCAGGGGATGGACTGGCTCGGAAACCTCCTGTACATCCTGATGATCCTATTCCTGATGATCGGTCTGTCGGCCATCTCTACGGCCTCCTATGCCCCGGTACTGATCATATCCGGATTCCTGCTGCTGATTCTTTTTCTGCTCTTGCAGCGAAAAAGCCTATCGCCAATTATCAATGTATCCCTATTTGCAACGAATCTGGCCTA
>JBLJBD010000117.1:0-7204 GCA_047637815.1 Anaerovoracaceae bacterium | reverse complement strand
AGGATATGGGGAAGGTCATCGGCAAACAAGGCAGGATTGCCAAAGCACTGCGCACAGTCGTCAAGGCTGCTGCAGTTAAGGAAAATAAGAAAGTAGTTGTTGAAATAATCCAGTAGGGTTCTTCTGCAATACGAAGTCAAAGGGCACATGTACTGCGGTATATGTGCCTCCTTAATACATCGGATGATGCGGAGGGGTAACAAAAATATGGAAAAAATAAAAATCGGCAAAATCGTCAATGCGGTGGGCCTCAAGGGAGAAGTCAAGGTTTATCATTATTCCGACTACAAGGAGCGGTTCGAAGAACTGGACCAAATATGGATCGACGGCCGGAAAGTGGCCATCGAAGGAGTCCGCTACATGAAGGATATGGTGATCCTCAAACTTGCCGGGGTATCGGACCGGAACGGAGCCGAAGCCCTGAAGGAGCAGGAGGTATTCATCGATGAATCCATGCTCCGGGTACTCCCGGAAGACACTTATTACGTAAAAGACCTGATCGGGATGGAAGTGACATCACAGAAGGAGGGCCGGATTGGCATCCTGACCGATGTGATCCAGAACTCCTCCCAGGACCTGTATGAGGTCACCACGGCAGAGGGACGGAAAATATTCATACCGGCTGTGGAAGAATTTGTCCGGGAGATCGATTGCCAGAACCGGAAAATCACGGTAGAATTAATTGAGGGATTGCTGGAACTATAAGGACAAAAACATGATCATACATGTGCTGACCCTTTTCCCCGGAATGTTTCCTCCGGTCCTGTCGGAAAGCATGCTGGGAAAGGCCAACGAAAGAGGAATACTCGAACTGGATATCATCGATATCCGGGACTTTACGCTGAATAAACATAAAAAAACCGACGACACCCCCTTTGGTGGCGGAGCCGGCATGGTGATGAACGCGGACCCCATCTTCCGGGCCCTGGAAAACATCCATGTCCAGGGGAAACGGATCCTGTACATGTCCCCCCGGGGAAAACTGCTGGACCAGTCCATGATCGAGGAATTGGCGGAACTGGACGAACTGACCATCCTGTGCGGCCACTATGAAGGTGTGGATCAACGGGTGCTGGATCACTGGAACATGGAGGAGGTTTCCATCGGGGACTATATCCTCACCGGCGGAGAACTGCCGGCCATGGTTCTGATTGATTCGGTGGCAAGGCTCATACCAGATGTACTGGGAAGCCCCGAATCCCTGATGGAGGAGTCCATCTATTCCGGCCTTCTGGAATACCCCCATTACACCAAACCCAGAGAATATCGGGGGTTGGAGGTGCCGGAGGTATTGGTTTCAGGCAATCATCGGAAAATCCATCTGTGGAAGCTGGAGCAGTCCCTGAAGCTGACAAAGGAGCGGCGCCCGGATTTATTTGAAAAGTTTTTAGCCCGCCGGGAGGAACTGGACAAGGAAGAAAAGAAACTTCTGCAGAAAATACTGGAGAGCCAAGATGAGTAACAGAAAAAAACTGCTGATTCTGGTCATGATCCTGGCGGCCGGTCTTTTATATGGAGCTATCTACCTGGTTCCCGGCGTTACCGGAGCCCTTCAGAAAACGGAAATCGTTCATTATGGGGAGATCAAGGTCAGCCAGGGGATGACTTACTACATCGTCCGGAATGAAAAGGTCTACCTGTCGGAAAGGTCCGGGGACATCAATTACTATTATGAAGAAGGAGCCCAGGTCCGAAAGGGAACCAGAATCCTGGAGGTCACTTCTCACCCGGGAGAGGCCGGGGAAGGATCCTTTGAAGACATACTGGAGCGGCTTGGGGGCAGCGCTGTCCCTTCCACCAGCTTCAACAGTGAAAATCACGGACTGGTCAGCTATCACATCGACGGGTATGAGGGTTTCTTTAACCCGGAGGCCATTCCTTCCATCAAACGAGAAGATCTTCCAGAAAGGATTACCCCGGAAAATACCACCAGGAAAAGAGTGGTAGCGGGAGAACCCCTGTACAAGATCTGCGATCACACAAGGTGGTACATCCTTGGCTGGGTGGAAAAGGGGGAGGTCTCCAAATTCAATGTGGGATCCAGCGTTACAGCGGAAATGCCTGGTGGAACAGTTCGCGCCGTTGTGGACCAGGTTCGGGCGGATGGAGACTGGTGGCAGATCGTGCTGTCTACCAACCGATACTATGAAGGCTTTACCAAAGAGCGAACGGGAGAGGCCACCATCATTACCGCCAATGCCACCGGTATCCTGGTCAGCAATGACAGCATCACCACCGATGAAGAAGGACGAATCGGTGTCTATGTCCGAAAAAAGGACGGAGATTTTGCCTTTACGCCCATCAAGGTGATCAACACCGACGGGATTTGGTCTGCGGTTGAAGCTTCCTACTTCTATGATGAAGAGGGAAAGGAAGTCAACACCATCGACGTATACGATGAAGTCAGAAGAAATGTGGGGAATGGATGATGAGTATCAGCAACAATCTGAAACATATTCAGGAAGAAATCAGGATCGCGGCTTGTCAGGCGGGCAGAGATCCTTCCGAAATCACCCTGGTGGCCGTCAGCAAGACCTATGGTCCGGAAGCTATCAACGAAGCCATTTCTGCCGGGGCAGCGGATATCGGAGAAAACAAAGTCCAGGAAATTCTGGATAAATATGAAAAAGTGTTGCCGGTCCGATGGCATATGATTGGACATTTACAGACAAATAAAGTAAAATATATCCTAGACAAAGTATCCATGATTCACTCGGTGGATTCCCTGAAGCTGGCCAAGGAAATAAGCCGCCGCTGTCTGGCTGCCGAAAAGCAGATGGACATCCTGATCCAGATCAATGGAGGGATGGAAAGCAATAAATACGGCATTCCGGCAGAAGAAGCGTCTGAGCTGGTTCAAAAGATCCGGGAAGAGTGTCCCGGGGTTCGGATAAGGGGTTTCATGTGCGTCGTCCCCTATCTGGAAGATCCGGAGGAGGTTCGGCCCTTTTTTCGGCTAGCCAGGGAAGTCTTTGACCGGTGCAGGGAAGCCCTGGAAGACATGGAAGGTTTTGATTGCCTTTCCATGGGTATGTCCCACGATTTTCATGTGGCGATCCAAGAGGGAGCCACCCATGTCCGGGTAGGCACCTCCATATTTGGTGCCAGGGATTATTCAATATAATAACAGCAGGTTGAAGGAGGACAAGATGGGAATATTCAACAAATTTAAAGATTTAGTAGGAATCGAAGAAATGGACGAGGAAATCACCGAGGAAGAAATCCAGTCGGTTGCATCCAAAATGGATAAAAAGCCGGAAAACACCAATTCCTTCACCGCTCCCAGGTCAGAGACCCTGGAATCCAGAAACACACCGATCCAAAAGCCTCTTTCCGCCAATACTTCCTCCTTGAAACTGATCGTCATTGAACCCAAAAGCTTTGACGAATGTTCCAAGCTGGTGGACAACCTGAAGAGCCGCAAGCCGGTGATCATCAATCTGGAAAAACTGGACACGGATGTAGCCCGGAAAATATTCGACTTTCTCAGTGGTGCCACCTACGCCCTGAATGGCAACGTTCAGAAGGTGGCCAACAATATATTCGTTTTTGCCCCCGAAAATGTCGGAATATCTTCCACCATCGATCACAAGGGGATCGAATTTGACACCGGTGTGAAGAGTCCCTGGAGGTAGTGGATGATTTCAATTTTAATCGTTGCTGTAAACGCATTTGCTGATGTATTGATCTATATGCTGCTGGGAAGAGCTATTCTCAGCTGGTTCGTCCGGGATGCAGGAAGTCCTCTTTTCGGTATTTATCAATTGCTGATCCGGTTGACGGAACCCATGATGGCTCCCTGCCGCCGGCTGCTGGCCCGGTTCAATACCGGCATGTTCGATTTTTCCATTCTAATCGCTTTTCTGTTCATTTCACTGGCCAGAAATGTGATCGTTGCTCTGCTGTACACCTTAATGTAGCAGGAGCTGTCGGGAAAGGATAAAGAGATGATTACACCCTTAGATATACAGAACAAGGAATTTTCCAAAGCAGTTCGAGGTTATAAGGAAGAGGATGTAGACAGTTTTCTGGATCTGATCACCTTTGACCTGGAACGGCTGATTACGGAAAATAGTGCTCTGAAAACGGACGTTGGAAGGCTGACGAAGGAGCTGGAGCGGTACCGGGGTTCAGAAGGAGTGGTTCTGGAAACTCTGGAAGCAGCCAAGGCCCTGATGGGAGACATCAGTCAAAGTGCCGAACGCCGGGCCGAAATCCTGCTGAAAAACGCGGAATTGGATGCCGAGCTCATTACTCGGGAAGCCAAAGATTCGGTAGAGAGGCTGACAGAAGAAAGCCTGCTGTTAAAGAATCGTTTTCTGGCTTTCCAGACCAAATACAAATCTCTGCTGGAATCAGAACTGGAACGGTTTGACAGCTTAAGTCTGGAACTGTTCCACGAGTTCAGGCTGGACGAACTGGAAATGGTAAAACCAGCTCATAAAATTCCTGGAGTCAGCCAAAGACCTGACCGGGATACTCGGCCGGCTGCTCCCTCTACGGATGAGGAGCTGGCCAAGACCATGCTCAATATCAGGATAGGAGACGGGGAATGACCCGAACCATATGTTTTATATCATCATCATCTTAATCGTAATCGGGGATCAGCTGACAAAAGGGCTGATTCAGCAATCCATGGTGCTGAACCAATCCATTCCCGTCTGGGACGGGATCTTCAGCATTACTTATATTCATAACACCGGCGCCGCATTCAGCATGCTGGCAGGAAAAACTCAGGTGCTGGCCCTTTTTCAGGTCATCATCATCGGAGTGATTCTGGGTTATTACATTCTGAAGGGTAGAAAGAGCCACCCGCTGCTCCGGATTTCCCTGGCCATGATCGTGGCCGGTGGCATCGGCAATCTGATTGACCGGCTGACCCTGGGGTATGTGGTGGATTTCCTGGATTTTCATTTCTGGCCCATATTCAACGTGGCGGATATTGGTGTTTCCGCAGGCTGCGTTCTTTTGGCCGGCTATGTTTTTTTCATTGAAGGAAAAGAAAAAAGTGGAAGACAAATTTGAGATTATCATAGGCAAAGAACAGGAAGGAGCACGCTTGGATGTGGTCCTTTCCTTGTCTATGGCGGACCTTTCAAGGAGTCGGATTCAGAAGCTCATCGAGGAGGGAATGGTACAGGTCAACGACCAGCCCTGCCTGGAAAAAAAGCATCCGGTTCGGGCAGGGGACCTGATAAAGGTTGAGGTGCCGGCACCCTCCCTTCTAGAAGTGGAAGCGGAGGATATTCCCCTGGAGATCCTCTATGAGGATCGGGATCTTATGGTCATCAACAAAGCCAGAGGCCTGGTGGTCCATCCCGGAGCCGGCAATGAAAAGGGTACTTTGGTCAATGCCATCATGCACCACTGTGGCGACTCCCTCTCTTCCATCAACGGGGTCATCCGTCCCGGTATCGTTCACCGAATCGACAAGGATACCAGCGGCCTGCTGATGATCGCCAAAAATGACCGGGCCCACCAGAGCCTGGCAAGACAGCTGGCGGATCATTCCATCACCCGTGTCTATCACGCCATCGTCTATCACAACCTGAAGGAAGATTCGGGCACCATCGACCGGCCAATCGGCAGGGATCCTAAAAATCGCCTTCGTCAGGGCGTTACCGATCCGGAGCGGGGAAGGAGAGCCGTGACCCACTATCGGGTTCTGGAACGACTGGGCCCCTTTACCTACATTGAAGCAACCCTGGAAACCGGCCGAACCCATCAGATCCGGGTTCACATGGCCTATATCAACCATCCGTTGCTGGGGGACCCGGTATACGGACCCAAGAAAAAATACCCGGGAGTGGAAGGTCAGATGCTCCATGCCAAAAAGCTGGGATTCCGCCATCCGGTTACCGATCGCTATATGGAGTTTGATTCAGATCTTCCGGAGGATTTCCAAAAGGTGCTCCGTAAACTGAGAGAAAGGATATAACTATGAGTAAAGTTACTTTTAAACCGGGGACCATGCTGAACCCCCTTCCGGTGGTCATGGTCAGCTGCGGGAGCATGGAAGCCCCCAACATCGTTACCATTGCCTGGACCGGCATCATCAATTCGGAACCGCCCATTACCTATGTATCCATCCGAAAATCCCGATATTCCCATGAGCTGATAACTCAGACAGGAGAATTCGTCATCAACCTGACCACGGAAAAATTGGCGGAAACCACCGATTTTTGCGGTGTCCGTTCCGGCCGTGAAGTCAATAAATTTCAGGAGCGGGGTCTGACTCCCATTCCTTCCGATCAGATCGGTGCTCCCATGATTCTGGAATCACCGGTAAACCTGGAATGCCGGGTAATGGAAGTGAAAAGCTTCCCGTCCCACGACATGTTCATAGCAGAGATTCTGGCAGTTCATGCGGATGAAAGCCTCCTAGGCGATACTGGAAAGCTCCGGCTGGACAAAGCCGGGCTTCTGTGCTACAACCATGGGGAATATTACGGAATCCATCAGCGTCCTCTGGGCCGATTCGGGTATTCCATCATGAAGCCCAAAACTAAGAAAAAACTGGAAGGGCATAAGCGTTCGGCGATGCGGTCGAAAAAAGGAAAAACAGGAGGTCGATAACCTCCTGCCTTCTTATATCTGAGTACTTTTTTCATGGGGTCGGTGGTCTGCCCGGGGATCGTTGGGCGGGACCTGGTCACTTAAAATGGGTAACGGTTGGCTGGATGGGCTGCTGAAGCCGCCTTATATAGGTGAGACAGTCTTCACAAACAGCACCTCCTTTGAAGGGGATGATCTGATAGGCATTGCTGCAAAGAGAGCAGGATGATTTCATAATTCACCTTCCTTTTGTTTATGGTCCCTCAGATATAGTTTCTTTTTTAGTGTGCTTATCACCATTATAGCCGAGGGTGAAACCGGGTTCCCGGTAATTTGCCTTTTGCATCCAAAAAACGTTATTTATTGTCTGTTTTCCGTAATATTTTGTCGGGAGTGAAGAAAATGTCAGGTGAAAAAAGTACAGTCACAGCCAGATATTATCCATTGAATGTTCCGGAGGGCCCTCTGACCGGCTATTCCTGGGAGCGGGAAAATCCTAAGGCGGTAGTCTGCATCATCCATGGGATTGGTGAGCATGCAGCCCGGTATGAGCGGGTGGCTTCTCTCATGAGGGAAGAAGGGATTGCTGTCCTTTCCATGGATCTGCCGGGACATGGCCTTTCCGGCGGAAAGAAAGGGCATTGCTCTC
>JBLJBD010000116.1:0-13706 GCA_047637815.1 Anaerovoracaceae bacterium | reverse complement strand
ACCACGTCTTCATAAATGTTGCCAGTAGCAACGATGACATACAGGTACGGCTTGCGGCCTTCCCCGATCCGGCTGATATATTCTTCCCGCTTTTGAGTCTGTTCGTTGATTCGCTTCAGGGTTTCCATCACTACCGGCAGCAGTTTTGCCTCAGCTTCCTCCCGAGATGCCAGGGGAAGCTTGGTGATGTCCAGCTCACCGGCGGACATTTTTTCTGCGATTTCCTGAGGGCCAAGTCCGGTCTGGATCATGGCATTGCCCATCCAATAGGCTGCTCCCCGGGAAAGGACACCGGCATCCTTCAGCTGGTCCACCACCACGTTGGGCAGGGGAGTTTCTACTTCATCCACCCCGTCGATGCCCAGAAGCCTGAGTATGGTCCTCTCGGTACTGACCGTGGTGTGCTTGTCGATGAATTCCTGCATGCTTTCCGCGATCCGGCCAGCGCAGTCCCGTGCACTGTCAATGACCTGCGGGTTTAGGTTCAGTTTGCTTTTCATCCTGGTTCCTCCTACATATATTTCTTTGCATTATCAATAATTTCATCATAGATGCCCAGCATCTTGGCGATGTTGATGGCTTCCCGGGAAACCGTCTGTTCCCCCCGGATGACCCTCAGGTTGTAATCCATATAACGTCCCACGATATCGATCCGATCCTTACGGTTGGCGTACCGGAGCTCCTTGTCCAGTTTTTTGAAGTCCGCATTGGCCAGACCCACCACCTGCAGATTCTGTCCCCGGTCCTCCGGGTTGACTCCGTCAAAATGGGTGGTGATCAGACAGATATAGGGGTGCTTGTTCAGGTATTCGATAACGGCTCTTGTCAGGGCTGCCCCTTCAGAAGGGTTGGTACCGCTGGCGATTTCATCAATGAGGATAAAGGCCCTTTCCTTGCTGTGATCCAGCACGTCCTTCAATTCCTCCATCTCGCTGCCGAAGCTGGAAAGCCCCCGCTGCAGAGACTGGCTGTCCCCAATCAGGATGTGAATAGAGCTGGACAATCCCACCCTTGCTTCCCGGCAGGGAACGAAGAATCCGTAATGAGCCAGGATGGCGACCATGCCTGCCAGCTTCAGGCAGACCGTCTTGCCCCCCATATTGGCCCCTGTAATACAGGAGACCCCTTCTTTCAGGGAAATGCTGACCGGGCAGTATTCCTTGCCCTTCTTCTGAAGGACGTCTTCCACCTCCAGCTGCCTGCCGTCCCGGAATTCCAGAATATGCTCCCTTACAATTTCCGGTTCCACACAATCATGGTCTTTGGCATACACGGCCTTGGCCAGAGCCAGGTCGATTTCCGCGATCCGTTCGCAGTTGGCCAGCAGGGTATCCTTCCATTTTCCGATTTCCGAAGAAAGACCTTTTCGGATGTGAAATTCGATACCATCCAGCCGGGTGTTCAGTTCTTCCATCTGCTGATTCAGTTCGTAAACCCGCTGACTGGGTTTCATAGCGTAGGTGACGGTCATGTAGTCCTGGTCGCTCATAAAGAGCTCCGGAATCTCCTTCACGGTCTGCATCAGTTTTTCATTGCTCTTCTGGACCGGGCATTCGAACTTGGGGGTGAAGGCCAGACCGTAGCGAGTTTCCAGCTCCTGCTTCCGTTGTTTCATCTCCCGCCGGACTTCCAGTTCCAGGGCTCTTTTTTCCGCCCGGAAGGGGCCCAGCTGACCGGAAAACTCATCGTAGATATAGAAAGTATTGATCCGCTCTTTTCTGGGGTCCAGAACATCCAGAAGGCCCAGGATATCTTCCAGCCGAAAAACCGCCGGAACTTCCGGCATCAATTCGGTCATCAGGGCTCGGATTTTATCCATCTTCAGCAGCAGATTCTTGATTTCGAACAGCTCCACCATGGAAAGGACGTTCTCGCTGCTACGCTCGATGGTAAAGGTTGCTTCTTTGACTTCCATCAGCTGATGGAGCAGAGGGTTGAGGCTTTTCCGGTCCCGATGGACGATTTCCAAAAAACGGTTGGTCTTATCAAATTCCCTGCGAAGATCCTCCTCCTGACCTGGGGCAAAGGGCTTCAAGGCCTTCAGCAGCTTATGGCCGAAGGGAGTCTGAATATTGATGCTCCGCAGGACAAAGTCAAGGCCCACCTCATGTTTTGTTTTCGTATTGGCCAGTCGCATGGTTCCTCCTCTCCTAAAACGCCCGCTTCACATCGACCACCGGGATGTCCGGCAGGACGCAGCGGAGTTCTCCCGTCAGCTGCTCCGTATCAAAGGCATAGCCCTGGGGCGAAAAGGGATTGACGGTTACTGCTGCCACCTCGATATTGGCCAGCACCTTGACCCGAAGACCACGTTTCACCATCTGCTGCCAACTGTGGACATCGATGAAGATCCGGGTGGGATCCTTGGTCAGAATAATGACCTGCTTCAGTTTCTTCGGGTGGATGTCTGCCAGAACGTTCTTAGTCAGGGCTCCCGGAATGTACAGATACTCGGTTTCGGCTCCAATGGCTTCATCCAGGTACCGACTGGCTCCAAGGCCGGTTTGGATATCCGGCAGGGTTACCTTTCGTCCGGTTTCTTGTGTAGAAATGGTCAGAATTTTTTCTCCTTCCCCGCTTTCTTCCAGAATCCTTCGGATTTCCGGATTATCTTCCACCGGAAGGGTATAGAGGTTCACCGTATGGGCCGTTTCTTCCACCACCTTTTTCAGGCTTCTGGAAAGTACGGCACCGGTGGCCAGAATAATGGCATCGGAAGCTTCGGGAGCGGCAATGGACTTCCGGTCGATGGCACCATCGATGAGGATCATCTCCGCACCCATGTCCAGCATCTCCCGGCAGAGTTTCTTATGGGCCTGAATGTTAAGGGGGCCGGCAATCTGAACGTAGCCGCTATCCGCTACCCGGCAGATCATCAGGTCTCCGATGGCTGTGGAATAGTCGGTCATCTTCAGGATTTCCAGGCCGGCATCGGCCATTTCATAAAGCTGAGTAGGCACCGACACCAGGGTCCCGGCATCCAGAAAAACCCGGGGCTTTTCCGTACCGGTGACCAGGTCGGAGGATTCCCCGTCCCGGCCGGTTGAGGTAACCCCCAGCAGCATTCCCTCATCCATGGCTTCTTCCAGGATATAGTTCAGGGCGGTTGTCTTTCCGGCATTTTTAGCCATCCCTACAATGGACAGCACCTTGTACCTTCCCTTCAGTTGTTCCAGTAAACCCATGATTCTCCCTCTGTCAGACAAAATCACACAGCCGAAGACCAAATACCCCCGGCTGTATGACTATCCTTTGTTTATTTATGCTGATTTCTTCTGTGTCGTTCCAGATCCTGGGGTTCCAGGGACAATCTCTCGCCCTGCTGCAATCCGGCAACTCCTTCGTAGTGGTAGGTCTTCTTTCCGGTGCAGTAGTCGCAGTGGCACTCCAGCTTCGGCAGATTTTCCGGTTCCGTATAGGTGGTGATGACCCCTTCGTAATTTCGGAGAACCACCTTTCCGGGGCTCTGGGAAATCAGGTACTGAGGCATAACCGGAATCTTTCCGCCGCCTCCCGGTGCGTCCACCACAAACGTGGGAACCGCATAGCCGGAAGTATGGCCCCGCAGGCTCTCGATAATCTGAATACCGGCGGACACGGAGGTTCGGAAATGCTCAATGCCCAGAGACAGGTCGCACTGATAGATGTAGTAGGGCCTTACCCGATTTTTCACCAGAGCATGAACCAGATCCCGCATGATATGGGGACAATCGTTGACTCCTCTCAGCAGAACAGACTGGTTCCCCAGGGGAATACCGGCATTGGCCAGCTTAGCCAGAGCTTCCTGAGCTTCCGGAGTGATTTCTTTGATGTGGTTGAAATGGGTGTTCAGCCAGACCGGGTGGAATTTCTTCAGCATGTTGCAGAGATCATCGGTGATTCTCTGAGGCATGACCACCGGGGTTCTGGATCCCAGTCGGACGATTTCCACATGGGGAATCTTCCGAAGCTGAGTCAGGATATACTCCAGTACTTCATCGCTGACCAGCAGGCAGTCGCCGCCGGACAGGAGGACGTCCCGGATCTGAGGGGTCTTTTTAATGTATTCGATGCACTTGTCGATATCTTCCCGGCTTCTGGCTCCGTCGTTTTCGCCGGCCAGTCTTCTTCGGGTACAGTGACGGCAGTACATGGAGCACTGGTCCGTGATCAGGAACAGGACCCGGTCCGGATAACGGTGGGTCAGCCCCGGTGCCGGAGAATCTTCATCTTCATGAAGGGGATCCAGCATATCCGCTTCTCCCCGATGGGTTTCCATCAAGGTCGGCACTGCCTGCATTCGGACCGGACATCTGGGATCATCGGGATCCATCAGGGATGCATAATAGGGGGTGATCCCTACCCGGAATCCGGACATGACCTTTTCAATATCTGCCCGTTCCTGTTCGGTCAGATTGACCACCTGGGCGATTTCTTCCACGGTGGTAAGCCGGTTGGCTACCTGCCAGGTCCAGTCGTTCCACTGTTCATCGGTTACTCCCTTAAACAGGGGAATATCTTTCCAATTTCTGATTGTTGACATTTCTTTTCCTCCTAATTGTTCTGTTCCGGATGACCTATGCGTACATTTCCTGGAACAGGTCCCGCAGTGCCGGGCATTCTCTCAGAACCTGCAGGGAAATCTCTGCATGGCCCTTGGTGTATCCGTTTCCAACGATCATATTGACATCTTTTCCAACCCCCTCTGCTCCGAGGGCTGCTTTGGTGAAGCTGGTAGCCATGGAGAAGAAGTATACGGTTCCTCCGTCTTTGCAAGCCAGGATGGAGGCCATTTCAGTATTTTCAATGTTGACACAGTTGATGACGATATCCGCCAGCTGTCCATCGGTCAGTTCGGAAATCTTTTCATAGATTGCCACAGCATCGGTAGCGTTGGCTGCAAAATATTCATCCGCCAGATTCAGTTTTCTGGCTCGGTCAGTAGACTTTTCGCTGCCGCCGATGCAGATGACTTTACCGGTTACGCCGGCTCTTTTCTTTGCTTCATACAGGCACAGCAGTCCGGATTTTCCGCCACCGCCGATGACTACAACCGTATCTCCCGGTTTAACCAGCTTGGCTGCCTGAGCAGGAGCTCCCGCTACGTCCAGTACGGACAGGGCCAGGGTTTCCGGCATGTCGGAGGGCAGTTTGGCATAAATGCCGCTCTGGAACAGGATGGCCTGTCCTTTAATATCTACCTGGTCGATGTCCGGCCGGACAGCATAAATTTCATCGATGACCAGGGGGGTCAGGGACAGAGATACCAGCGTAGCAATCTTATCGCCCACCTTCAGGTCTCCAACGTAAGCCGGTCCGATTTCTTTTACAGTACCGATCAGCATACCGCCGGATCCGGTTACCGGGTTCTTGTGCTTACCGGCTTTGGCTACGATGCCCTTCATGATTTTCTTGATTTCTTCCACATCTCCGTTGGCCTGCTTTTCAATCTGGGTAAAGCTGGCAGAGTCCACATTCAGCGTCTGAACGTCGATCAGCACTTCATTGTCGTAGATTTCCATGGTGTTGTCGATCACATCTGCCGGCTGAGGCAGAACACCTTTGGGGGAAATAACTCGATGGGTTCCGTAAGGGCTTCCTTTTTTCATACTTTGATCCTCCTGATATTGGTTATTCATTGGTTAACAAATTAAAAGTTCAGCTATCCCACGGCCGGGGCCGCTTTTGTCACATTTATATATAGCAATTCCCGTGCCATACCTCTTTCGTCTCAGTCAATTTTCCCCGGGCCTTAGGATTACAAGGTCTTTCCCTCTTTTTATCCTGTGGGGAATTTTCCTTCCCCAGAAATCCCTTCTTTTTTGAACCCATTTCGGTTCGAACACGAAAAGGGCCGAACCATTATCGGTTCGGCCTGATCATTCCCTTTACTCTTCCCCCATAAAATCAAGAAAGGTTGTATTTCTTTAGTTTTCGCATCAGCTGAGACTGGCTGATGCCAATGGCTTTAGCGGTTTTTCGCGTAGATCCGTACTTTTCTCCGGCGTAACGGATGATGTTTTTTTCAAAGTTTTCCACCAGCTGATCCAGGGAAATCTCTCCGCCCCCGGCCAGAGCCTCTTCCCCTTCATCCACCCCCTGCTCCGTAAACAGCTCCACTTTCAGGGCTTTTAGCACATCCAGCAGGGAAATCACATCTCCCCGGGCTCCGATCAGGATCCGCTGTACCGCATTTTCCAGCTCCCGGATGTTCCCCGGCCACTCGCATTGCTGCAGGTATTCGATGGCATCCTCCTCCATTTCTTTATGGATGGAAAAAATTTCATTATATTTCTGGACAAAATGCCGGACGAAGGCCGGGATTTCCCCTCGTCTTTCTGCCAGTCCCGGAACCCGGATCGGAAATACGTTGAGCCGGTAGTAGAGGTCCCGACGGAACTGTTTGTCTTCAATCTGTTTTTCCAGATCCCGATTGGTAGCCGACAGAATCCGAACGTTGGTTTTCACCGGGCGGGTTCCTCCTACCCGGAAAAATTCTCCATCCTGGACCACCCGAAGAAGTTTGGCCTGGATATCCAGGGGCAGCTCCCCCACTTCGTCCAGAAAGATGGTCCCATTATCCGCCAACTCGAAATATCCTTTTTTCCCCGTCTGGTTGGCTCCGGTGAAAGCACCCTTTTCATAGCCGAAGAACTCGGATTCCATCAGGTTGGGAGCGATGGCCGCGCAGTTGATCTTCAAAAAAGGCTGCATGTTCCGGCTGCTGTTTTTCTGAATGATATTCGCCACCTTTTCCTTGCCCACTCCCGTTTCCCCGGTGATGATGACGTTGCAGTCGTACTTGGAAACGCTGAGGATTTCATCCAGCACCTGGGCCATGATTCGGCTCTCGCAGACGAATTCCTCGGACAAGGCTCTTCGAAATCCGGTATTTTCCAGGATCCGATCTTCCCGGCTCAAGGGATAATCCAGATCTTCTTCTGGTTCCGATGCCAGGGGAATCGCCCACTCCAGATAGGGGGAAAGTTCCCGGACGATCTGGATGTCAAATTCATCGTAAGCCTCCATATAGCCTTCCGCACAGAGAATGTTCAGCTGGCGGGAAATCGACTCGGTGATGTACAGGGCAATGTTGTAGTTGTTGATAAAATTGGCGAATACCACCGTACCTCCCGGCCGGGTAGCCAGGATGTTGACCGTTTCTGAACCAGGGATATCGGCGCAGCTGATTGAAAGATCGAACTGCTCTTCAATGTTCAGTTTACGAATGCAGTCCACCGGCTTGAGAATGTTGACATAGTGAATCTCATCAAAGACTTCCTTTAACAAGGCATCAAAGGATTTGCCCTGAATGGTAATATCCGTTTTCTTGTCAAAAAGGCAGTGGACCACCGCATCCCGGCCAGCCATTTTTCTGGCGGTGTATCCGAACAGCAGGTTCATCATGATGTTATTGCCCACCACCAGAATCTTTTTCTGTCCAACCGCTTCCCGGCTCACCCGGTACAGGGTTCCCGATTCATTGAAGGCAAAAAGAAGCAGATCCACCGGCACTCCTTCCGGTCTTCGGATCAGTGGTATTTTACCGAAGGCGATGGCATAGCCCTCCACCTCCACCTGGGTATAGGCCCGGTAGATTTCTCCCACCGAGGTAAAGGAGGCAGGGATTCCCGATAGGGATGCATTGCAGATGACCTCATCTCCCACTTTCAGGTTCTTCTCATTGGGATAGTCTTCCCCGATTTCCTCCACCACTCCGTAAAGAAGCCCCCCCGTATCCGTTACCGGATTGTGGAGTTTGCCCCGCCGCAGGGTGATGTCCAGGATCTTACGGCGCATCTTGGCTTCATCGTTGCCGCACTCCAGGCTGATTTGTTTGAAACTGGTGGGTTCCAAGTGTACCCTCTTCACCATGATCCGGATCTCATCCGGGTATATTTCCCGGCGATTGTCCAGCCGCCAGGCGGAAGGAGGAAGCACCGAGGCCGGTTCGATCACCCGCCTGGTTCCGTATTCCTCCAAGTAGTTTTTATTCTTTTCCATTGGTTCTCCTCAGACATTGGCGCGAACCGTTTTCGGTTCACTTTGCCGCTGCTTTCATCATAAACCATTGGCATAGTATTTGCAAATATTATTTATATGGTATAATGAACATGCCTGCCCTTATTGGTACAACAGGAAAGCAAAGGAGAATTGGTATCATGGAAAAAATTACTTCAACGATTCGATTAAGAATGTCTCACAAGGATGCCCATTACGGCGGAAGCCTGGTGGATGGCGCCCATATGGTCCACCTTTTCGGGGATGTGGCCACGGAACTGCTGATCAAATGCGACGGTGACGAAGGACTTTTCCTCCGCTATGAGGAAGTAGAATTCCTGGCTCCCACCTACGCCGGTGATTACATTGAAGCCACCGGTGAAATCACCAAAATTGGGAACACTTCCAGAATCATGGAATTCGAAGCCAGAAAGGTGGTAGCCGCCCGTCCGGACATCAGCCCCTCTGCTGCCGACTTCCTAGAAGAACCCATCGTGGTCTGCCGGGCCAAGGGGATCTGTGTTACTCCGAAGGAGTCCAAGAGGAAATAGTGCGTAATAAAGATTAAACAGGAGGCCGCCCATTGATTGGGCGGCCCCTTGCTTTTTTAATGTTAAGTTTTTCTGTTTACTTGCCCATATAACGATACAAAAACGTTACTATTTGAGCGCGACTACAGTCTTCAAGGGGACTGAAGGTTTCTGCACTGGTACCGGAGGTGATGCTCTCCTCGATTGCCCAGAGCACCGCATCAGCGTAGTAGGCGCCAGCCTTCACGTCCGCGAAGTGGTTCGTCCCATCCGCTGCCGGATTTCCAGCCGCCCGCCACAGGAAGGTCATGGTTTGGCTTCGGGTCACAGTCCTATTCGGGCTAAAGTCGATATCCGATGTACCCTTGGTGATACCGTTTTCCGTTGCCCACAGGACGGCTTTATAGTAATATGCGTCTGCTTTCACGTCTGCAAAGGGAGAGTTCGTCCTTGTGGATTCCGGGCTGCCCATGGCACGCCACAAGAAGGTTACCGCCTGAGCACGGGTGCAGATGCCACCAGGAGCAAATTTGACCGGGTTTGCGCCAGAGGTGATTCTCTTATCCAAAGCCCAGAGTACCGCATCATAGTAATACGAATCGACTGGAACGTCGGCGAAGGGCATTGCCCCCTTTTCTGTCCATTTAGCATAGACAGTCGTATTTGCTGTCAGCTTTAGGCTGGTAATCGAGTTGGTCAATTTTTCATCGGTATACCAACCGGCAAAATTATACCCCTCTCGAACAGGCCTGTACACCGATAAATCAACCGTTGCATCAGGGGCCCCGGAAAGCATCGCAATGGAACTACCACCGTTTACTTCAAAGGATAGTTTGTAACCGGACACACTGCCGCCACTGCCGCCGCCACCAGAATAGATGGTACCCTTGATGGCGTACACCGAAAAGTTTTTGGTATAGACCGTGAGCGTAGTCTTATCCTTGCTTATTTCGATCTTTTCACCCTCCGCATTTTGAGTGGTGGTCAGAGTCTGCACCTCTGTACCGTGGTAACGGTAGACTGTGTAGCTGTCCTTGCCCTGCAGCTCGGCGGGCAGGGTGATGACTGCAGTAAGCAGAACCGGAGAGTTTGATAAGGTAACTTCAGTACTTCCAATTTTTTTGGTTAGCATCATGTCAAGAAACAAATTGATATTTCCGGATTTTTTCTGAATTTCCTGCTGTGGTAAGTCATTTGTATCCAAAACCTTGGTTTCTGCAGTGAGTTTCAGTTCGACCATCTGAGTTTGTGCATCGGTCTCGTCCTGCTCTGTGAATGCCTTATCCAGATTGCCGATAACGATAGCGGGAGAACCAGCCTTGACCTCCACCACAGAGTTCAGTTTTCCCGTCGGCATAGTAATGTTCTGGTCTGCAATATTTTTGTCCGAAACGATTGCCAGGATGGTCTGGGTCACGCCATCTTTGTTGGCCACCAGATTATAAACTCCGGGCGCCACATCCGCAAAGCTGTATTTGCCCTCTGCATTGGTGACTGTCTGCCCGATCTGCTGACTGCCCAGCATCAGCGTAACCACTACATTGGGAGCGCCAGATTCCGAATCGCCCTCCTGCACCATACCTCCGATAGAGTAAACCTTTTCGTTCCAAAGTGCTTTAAAAGTAACGTTGGCGGACGGCTGCGGGAAGCTCTCACCGGACCTATAAGTCTTTCCGTTATACTGCCAGCCAGCAAAGGTTTTGCCCGCATTCACAAAGTTATTTACAGGAAGTATTCGAATAGTTCCCGCCTGTGCCGCCGAAAGGGCCGTTGTAAATCCACTGCCTCCGTTTCCATCAAAGCTCGCAGTATAGGTAGCGGGAGCATTGTTCTGATAGATAGTCAGCACACCGATTTTACGCGCAGAACCATCAGTACCATCGGCATGGCGGTGATTGCTATCCGTGATTTCAGCGTACACGTCGTAACTGCCCGAATTGGTGGGAGCTACTACAATCTCGCCCTTGGAGTTTCGGTAGGTAATGACATTGCTCACATCAGGTTCTGCCGTTATAGTGACCATGTGGCCATTCCCGTCATACTGCACTGTGTCGCTGGCCAATGTAAAGGCCACGGGCGCCTTTTGTATGATAAAGGTGCCAACAGGATCCGTCAGGTTATAGTTCCCGGCCTTTGCACCAGTCAGCTCAGCCGTAACGTTATAGGTGCCGGCCTCGGTTACACTTTGGGAAAGTTGGATGGAAACCAGTCCGTCATCGCCGCTCTTCAAGCCAATCAGAACAAAATCTGGCGATTTTGCCGTACCACTATAGACGGTGGTAGTGTTTTTCCATAGGGGAGTAACCATGCTTGTGTTGATTTTCAGTTCGCCGACTTTGCGGCTGCGGACCGTTGGGTCGCTCTCACCTGCAAAGCAGAAGTTATCGTTGGAAAGGGTAACGATAACTTCATAGGTCCCTACATCAATCTTGTCCGCTGTGCCGCTTCCATCAGCAGGCAGTTTGTAGGAGACGGCGAACTTATCATCTGCTATGACTGGCGTCTGTTGTGCAGTCTGGGCAACAGTGGCCCTATGTGGATTAGCGTTGTAGGTATAGTTATTGTTGCTTACATTGAAGCTTATTGGTGCTTTTGCTATGGTGAAGCTCCATCCGGCTGCCGTCAGATTAGAGCTTCCTTGATAATTGCCGCTGGCCGTCACGTCAATAGACACCCTATATGTTCCGGCACTTGTTGGCGCAGTAGTAACACGACTGCCGTAAATGTTATCACCGGTTTTTAATTCATAGTATACTGTAATGTTTCCGGTAGGTGCAGCATAATTTCCGCTTACATTTGCCGTTACTGTCGCGGGCTTTGCCGTTCCATCGTAGGTGAGAGCACTGGCAGGGGAAAAAGTGAATAGCTCAGCCCTTAGTTCCGCCTGTGTGATGCTCTTTGTGACAGACTTGACATTAGTACAGTTTGATGTTATCGCCGCCACAGTTACAGTAACGTCACCCGCGTCTGTATTGTTACCATAAGAAACCACATAGTCTTCAGCCGGAATAGTATCGGAACCGGTTTTCACAGTCACGGACGGCTGCCAAGCTTCGCCGGTGTAAACAAATGTGTTCGGATTCACCACGATGTCTGAGTCTGCCAGATTGGACAAATCCAGTGAAGCGATAGTGATCGTGAAGCTGCCGGATTCACTATTATGACTGGGTGCGGTCACCTTATAATAAACAGTGTAAGCGCCCGCTTCTGTCAAGGCAGGGATTGTGTCGCTGTAAGTGCCGCCTTGCGTGCTGCAGTACTGATAGCTTGCCGTCTCGCTTCCAGCGGTTGTGCAAGCCGTGCTCACCGCAGCCGTTTGCGCACTGCCGTTGTATGTCAGCGTCCCAGCCTGAGAAACTAAACAGTTTGTGATTGTCGCCTTACCAATGGTAAAGGTCCACGAGCTGTCCGTGAGATTTGTGATTGTTTTATAGTTACCGTTGGCAGCCACATCGATAGAGACTCGGTAAGTTCCAGCATTGACGGGTGCAGAAGTGCTGCGATCACCATAGGTAACTTCGCCGGTTTTTAATTCATAACAAACAGTTACACTACCGGTAGGTGCAGCATAGGTTCCATTTGCCTTCACCGTTACCGTTGCATGTTTCCCCGTTCCATCGTAGGTGAGAGAACCAGGAGCTGTGATATCGAACAGATCCTTGTTTAGTGTTGCCGGATCTATGGCGAAGCTTTTCTCAGCCGTGCACCCTTTATACAAGTCGGTGGTGGCGAAGACAGCAGTTACCTTATAGCTACCCGCATTTGTTGGCACCACAACACTTTCAGTATAGGTCGTTGTCCCTGTACCCTCATAAATGTAAGTTACATTTCCTATTCCATTAGTAGTGCTGCTAGGCACAGGTATCTTGGCAGTTTGGCCATAGGTCCAGCTATCAATACTCACCGTTCCGGTGCCCTCGGCCTTGCCGACGGTCACGGTTGCAACACCGGAGGTGGCGGTAGTGGTCTGGTCGCTATCCGTACGTTTTGATGTAACGACGCAGTAATAATATTCCGTTGTCCCGGCAACTTTACCGGTTGAAAGCGTGTAACTTGGGGAAGTCGCGCCGGAAATTAAAGTACCACCTAAATTGCTACTTATTGCATTGGAATACCACTGGTAGCCTGTGATGGTGTGCCCTGACGCCGGCGTGGCGATAACCGACACACTACCCGAAATATAACCGTAGGTCAACTCCGCGCCAGCAACGCTTAGGCCGGGCGCGGTGGCGGGTGTCAGTGTTGCACTTGCCGTTAAATCTGTTTTTGCACTTACCACAACGGAACGGTTTGTCATGGTTGTGTTATTATCGCTCCATTTACTCCAGGTATAGCCCGTTGATAGTGACGCGCTGATATTTGCGGTTTCGCCACTTAAATAGGTTCCTCCGCCTGAGACGTCTGCAATGCCTGTGCCTTCGGTTAAGGTAACATCATAATAATTCACCGTGGCGTTTTTATTTGAGGACGATACGCTACCAGTCTTCACATAGACTCCGGCATGATTTCTTGCCCAGACATAATAGGTAATGGCCTCCTCAAGACCCTCGAAGCTAATTGTTCCGTTAGAAACGGCTCCAGTTTTTCGATTCACAGAGGAGCTGGCATCAGAGGTGGACAAAACGACCTTGTCGTTTGATACGTCTGTCCAGGACCCTCCATTCTTCTGCACCGTCACAGTGGCGGGATAGGTCGGCGGCGTCCATAGCGAGCCGAACACGGGATAAGAACCGGCGGATACCCACGTATAAAGATCTGTTCTTGCTAAGATGCCCAGACCTGCGTTTAGGGCCTCGTGGAGAGACAAAGTTTTTGTTTCCCCGACCGTCACCTCACCTTTAAGTGTATCTGTGCCTGTAAATCCGGCACTGCTTGCTAGGAGTTCTAGCCCACGGTCGACGCCTATTTTCATTGCTTCGGTGAACAACCAATAGTTATATTGAACCGTGCCATTCAGATTTCTTCCGGCAACTCCGCCCATAAAAGGATTACCCGGTGAAGAATCCGCACCGGCGACGGCAACACTGATTGCTGAATAGCAGTTTTCCAGTGTACCCCAGTTATTCTTGCCTACAAGACCGCCCCAATTGGTATAAGTATTTTTAAGATTAGTATTAATAGCACCAGCGAAAGTGCCGGTTACGGAGCAATTAAGAATCGTTCCGTCATTGTATCCCACAAGACCGCCGACACAGA
>JBLJBD010000115.1:0-6178 GCA_047637815.1 Anaerovoracaceae bacterium | reverse complement strand
CTGATAATTGATGGTCGCCGGCAGGAATCCGTCGTTGATGGCCTTCAGGCACACGATGGCTTCGATGGCACCGGCAGCCCCAAGCAGGTGTCCCGTCATGCTCTTGGTTGAGCTGATTGGGACTTTGGTATCCGAACCGAAAACGGTCTTCACCGCCCTGGTCTCAAAGAGGTCGTTGTAGGGGGTTCCCGTTCCGTGGGCATTGATGTAATCCACATCCTCCGGATTCAGCCCGGCATCGCGGATCGCCATCTTCATGGCTTCTGCCGCTCCCTCTCCCTCCGGTGACGGGGAAGTTAGGTGATAGGCGTCGCAGGTGGTGCCATATCCACCGATTTCTCCGTAAATTTGGGCTCCCCGGTCCAGGGCATGTTCCAACTCTTCCAGGACCAGCATTCCTGCTCCTTCTCCCATGACGAAACCGTCTCTTTCCTTATCAAAAGGAGTGGAGCACCGGTTCCGGTCGGTACGGGTGGACAGGGCGGTCATGTTGGCGAATCCGGCAAAGCATACGGGAGCAAAGGCTGCTTCCGCTGCACCGGCTACGACCGCATCCAGATACCCATGGCGGATGGCCCGGTAAGCCTCTCCGATTCCGTGGGTTCCGGCGGCACAGGCAGTGACCATCCCAAGGCAGGATCCTTTGGCCTGAAGGGCAATGGCTACGTTACCCGCTAAAATATTCGGGATTACCATAGGAACCAGCAGGGCGGACACCCTTCCGACTCCCTTGTCCACGGCCTTGGTGACTTCCGTTTCCAGAGTCATGATACCGCCAATGCCAGTACCGGCCAGAACCCCCAGCCGATAGGGATGAATGTTCTCCCCACTGACCAGGCCACTGTCCTTCATGGCTTCCTTAGCGGCGGTGACGCCGAACTGGGAAGATCGGTCCATCCGTTTTCCTTCCCGAAAATCTTCATAGGTGAAATCTTTGACTTCCCCTCCCATGATGGCTTTCTGAACGCTGATATCAAAATGGGTAATGGTATCGATGCCATTTTTCCCTTCCCGGATACCAGCCCAGAAGTCGGCTGCCGTGTTTCCCAAGGGGGTAACGGCCCCCATACCGGTTATGACTACTCTTCTATTCATATTCATCCCTTTCATTTCCAATCAGCTTTCAGTCTTACAGACTGATGCCTCCGTCTACGCTCAGAACCTGGCCCGTGATATAGGCGCCTCCCTCAGAGGCTAGAAAAACGGCTGTTTTCGCTATATCTGCCGGTTTTCCCAGTCGTCCCAGGCTTACCGCTTCCAGCATTCTTTTTTTCTGTTCTTCGGTCAGGACTTCCGTCATTTCCGTGTCGATGAATCCAGGGGCAATGGCATTGACGGTGATATTTCGCCGGCCCAGTTCCTTGGCCGCTGATAGGGTCAGACCAATGATGCCCGCTTTGGATGCAGCGTAATTTACCTGTCCCGGGTTTCCTTTGACTCCTACTACGGAGGAGAGGTTAATGATGGTTCCGGATTTCTGTTTGATCATCAGGGGGGTTACGGCTTTGGTGCAGTAGAAGGTGCCGTTCAGATTGGTGTCGATGACCGTCTTGAAATCTTCCGGGCTCATCTTCAACATCAGCATGTCCCTGGTGATTCCGGCGTTGTTGACCAGAATGTCCACCTTTCCAAAGGCTTCTTTAGCGGTTGCCGCCAGTTTTTCCCCATAGGCCGGGTCTGCCACATCTCCCTGGACTACCAGGACTCTGGTTCCGTAAGCTTCCAGTTCCCTGGCTGTCTTTTCAGCTGCCTCCTGATTGCTGCGGAATCCGATGACCACATCCGCTCCGTTTTTGCAAAATTCCTCGGCAATGGCTCGTCCGATTCCCCGGACGCCACCGGTGATGATGGCGCTCTTTCCTTTTAGCATATCTCTTCTCCCTTCAGGATCGCCAGGGTCTTTTCCAGGCTTTCCATATCTTCCACGTTAGCGGTCTTCACTTCGTGGCTGATTTTATGGACCAGGCCGGTCAGGGTGGTTCCCGGTCCGATTTCAACAAATAACTCCACCCCGTCGGCGATCATGTTTTCAATGGTTTCCTGCCAGTAAACGGGGCTCATGGCCTGGCGGGCCATCAGGTCTGCCAGATCCGCTCCGGCCGGTATGGGCCGGGCGGTCACGTTGGAATAGACCGGAAGGCTGGGCTGGTGCAGTTCCCCTTCCTTCAGCAGTTCCCGGAGCTTTTCCGTGCAGGGCTCCATCATAGGGCTGTGGAAAGCGGTTCCGACGCTAAGAGGCACGGCCTTGATGTGGCCCAGTTCTTTTGACTTCTGACGGAATCTGGTCAGGGCTTCCTTATCCCCGGCTACGACGGTCTGAATGGGGGAATTGAAATTGACGCACTCCAGAATCCCGTCTTCCCGGACCAGGTCCACACAGTTACAGATGTCCTCCCGCTCTCCGAAGGCAGCGATCATGCCGCCCCGAGGTTCGCCGTCGGCTCCCTGTCCCGCTTCATTCATCCACTGGCCCCGGCTGGTCACGATCCGGATGCCCTTTTCGTAATCATCGATAGAGCCGGCCGCTGTCAGGGCTGCATATTCACCCATGCTGAATCCGGCAAAGCCGATGATGTCCATCTCCGGGCTGCCTTCTTCTTTCAATGCCTCCTGGAGAGCTCCATAGGCGGCCATGGTAACGGTATAGATACAAGGCTGGGTAATCTGGGTCATCCGGAGCATTTCCTTGGTTCCGTTAAAACACCATTCCTGGACCTCTTCTCCGGCAGCCTGGAAAATATCGCGGGCTGCTTCCGAGCCATCAAAGAGACTTTTTCCCATCCCCGTGTATTGAGCTCCCTGTCCTGCAAATAGTATTCCGGTCTTCATAGATTTCCCTTGCCTCCTTAAACATTTCTCTGATAATTTCTGCTGCCGGCTGTTCTTTATCGATCAGCCCGGCTATCTGTCCCGACATGAGGGAGCCCCATTCCATGTCCCCTTCTATCACCGCGTTCCTGAGGGAACCGGTGCATAATCGTTCAATTTCCTTTTGATCCCCGTTTCTTTTTTCCAGGGTCAGCACTTCCCGTGATAAACGGTTTTTCAGAACCCGGACCGGGTGTCCGGTGGATCTTCCGGTGGCTACCGTGTCCGTGTCCTTTGCCTTGATGATGGCTTCCTTATAGGCCTGGGCAACCCGGCATTCACTGGCAACCACGAACCGGGTTCCCACCTGGATTCCTTTGGCTCCCAGCATATAGGCAGCGCAGACTCCCCTCCCGTCGGCGATTCCTCCGGCGGCGATGACCGGGATCTTCACGGCATCCACCACCTGGGGCACCAGAGCCATGGTGGTGATTTCACCGATATGGCCGCCTGCTTCCTGGCCTTCCGCAATAACAGCATCGGCTCCGGCTCGCTCTACTCGCTGGGCAAAAGCCACGGAAGGGACTACCGGAATGACGATGATGCCGTTTTCTTTCAATCTGGGGATATATTTCCCCGGGTTTCCGGCCCCCGTCGTAACCACTTTAACTTTTTCTTCGCATACTACGGCCATCTGCTCCTCCACAAAGGGGGATAACAGCATGATATTGACCCCGAAGGGCTTGTCCGTCATTTTTCGAGCTTCCCGGATCTGATCCCGCAGCCACTGGCCGTCGGCTCCGCCTCCGGCAATGATGCCCAATCCTCCCCCATTGCTCACCGCAGCCGCCAGATGGCAGTCGGCGATCCAGGCCATAGCTCCCTGAATGATGGGGTATTCGATATCCAGCAATTCACTTATATTCACCATACAACTACACCTTTTCTCCTCTCCTGAATCATGCCCGATAAATCAAGGCCCCCGCACTGAGACCGCCGCCGAATCCAACCAGCATCACCAGGTCGCCTTCTTTAATTTTCCCGGACTGGTAACAGTCATGCATGGCCATGGGAACACTGGCAGCGGAAACATTGCCGGTGCCATTGATGCTGACCTGGAATTTTTCCAGGGGCTGCTTAAAGCGCTGGGCTGCAGATGTAATGATTCGCATGTTGGCCTGATGGGGAACATAGTGGTCGATATCGTCCGGTGCAAGTCCGGCTCGTTTCAGGGCTTCATCCATCACCTCTCCAACGGCATTGACGGCAAATTTAAAGACCTTGGTGCCGTGCATCCTCAAGCACTGCTTTACATCTTCGTCCTTGGCAAAGGGATTTTTCAGGTATTCCATACCGCAGGTCAGCACATCCCCTTCGTCATCGTAATTCTTCATAAAACTGGAAAGGATTCCGTCTTTTCTGTCATCCATCTCCAGCAGGGCCGCTCCGGCTCCGTCCCCGAATAGGATGCTGGTTCCCCGGTCTGTCCAGTCGACGATCCGGCTGAGCCTTTCCACCCCAACTACCAGGGCCCGGCCAATGTGGTTGGTATGGGCGCCTTCCGCTGCTCCATTTTTCATCAGGGCTTCTGCCATCCAGAGGCCATACAAAAAACCGCTGCAGGCGGTGTTGATATCAAAAGCCACTGCATTGGGCAGCTTTAATTCTTTCTTCAGCAAAGCCCCCATGGAAGGAACCAGCATGTCGGGCGTTACCGTTGCCACGATGAGCAGATCGATGGAATCGTAGTCTGTATCTCCCAGGGCTTCCCGGGCTGCAGCTGCTGCCAGGTCCAAACCCTTTTCCTCCTCCGCCACCCGGCGCTCTTCAATGCCGGTGCGCTCCATGATCCACTCATTATTTGTATCGATCAGCTTCTCCAGTTCGGTGTTGTGTACCACTCGACGGGGAAGGGCCTTTCCTACCTCTTTGATTATTACTCCCAAGGTTTCCTCCTTCATTTTCTATGAATGAAATGATAATAATTGCTTTGATTGTCAAAATATTTGATTATATTATATTTTTCTCCGGTACCCTTGTCAAGAAAAACATGATGGGAGAATTTGGGAATTGAAAAAGCCATCCCGATGGCGATCTCCGGAACGGCTTCATGATCTTCTATTTATTTCTAAGAACGTTGACTGATTTTACAGAATGCGGAATAGGTCTTCCGCCTTTTCCAGGATGTGCTCCGGCTGATAAAGTCCGGTCCGATCCTCGTCGCTCATGGCCAGGGCCCAGCTCACCAGAACGGAAGTCACTCCCGCATTTCTGGCACAGAGGATATCGAACTTGGTGTCGCCGATCATCAGGCTCTCCTCCGGCCGGGAAGAAAGCTGATCCAGGGCGATGAACACCGGCTCCGGGTCCGGTTTATGCTTGGTGGTATGGTCACAAGTCACGATGGAGGAAAAATAATCACGCAGACCGAATTTGTCCAGCCCCTGCATGGTGGTGTTAGTCATTCGGGAGGTAACGATCCCCATCTTGTATCCCCGGTCGTTCAAGTCCCGAATCAGCTTGTCCATACCGGGAAAGAGGCTGATTTCATCCGCAAAGTTGCCGTGCTGGTAACCCCGGTAGATTTCTACCGCTTCCTGGGGCGGAACCTGGGGCAGCAGATTCCCCATGCTTAGCATCAGGGGTTCTCCCAGGGTAGCGATGATTTCTGCTTCCGACCGCTCCCGGCCCTCCAGTGTCCGGAATGTATGCTGCCAGGAATTGATGATCAGCCGGTTGGTGTCCATGATGGTTCCATCAAAGTCAAATAGTACGGTGGTTTTTTTATGCATTGGTACTCCTTATAAGGAACAGCCCGGGGGATCCCCAGGCTGTCGTAAATCTACTGTTATATTATTTTGCCATTTTGTCGAAAATGCGCCAACTGGCAGACCTGCTTACGAGATTGGTTATGTTAACTAAACATGGACAGCATGACACCGGCTGCTACAGCGGAACCGATTACGCCGGCCACGTTGGGGCCCATGGCGTGCATCAGCAGGAAGTTGGACGGATTTTCAGACTGACCCACTTTCTGAGATACTCGGGCTGCCATCGGTACAGCGGATACACCGGCTGAACCGATCAGCGGATTGAGCTTGCCACCGGAAAGAACGTTCATCAGTTTAGCAAGCAGCACGCCGCCTGCAGTACCCACAGCAAAGGCCAGAATCCCCAGGAAAACGATCTTGATGGTAGCCAGTACCAGGAAGGTGGGTCCCTGAGCGGAAGCTCCGACAGCCAGACCCAGCAGGATGGTTACCGTGTTAACCAGCTGGTTGGCAGAGGTATCGGAGAGACGAAGGGTTCGTCCGCTTTCCCGGAACAGGTTGCCCAGCATCAGCATACCGACAAGGGGTGCAGTGGGAGG
>JBLJBD010000114.1:0-4337 GCA_047637815.1 Anaerovoracaceae bacterium | reverse complement strand
CGATGGATGGCAGTCTGGTGCTGCTGGACTAAAAAGCCTCTCATACATCCTTATATAGAAAAAGGAGCTGGTCTCAAACTTGAGAACAGCTCCTTTTTCCCATTGCCGGAGGTGGAATGTCCACTCTTTTTCGCCGGATGGCTTCATATAACTGGTTTTTTGCTTCCAAAGAAATCTCTCTGGATTTGTTGACCTTCTCAAAGACTGACTTCAGGGTTCCTGCTCCGAAGGCCCTCTTCACGTCGAAGGTGATCCTCAGAAGCTTTGCTGCTTTCAGCACCTGCTCTTCTTTCATCTCTGTCAGCAGCTTTTTCAGGGTTTTCCGAAGAAGATGCAAGGTAATCGCCAAGTAGATAACCAAGCCGATGAGCAGGTAGGTGGTGATCCGGATCATCATTTCTTTGGCCACCAGCCCATCGGGGGTGGAGGGGATCAGGAAGAATGCGGCAAACCAGAGTGCCGCCATCAACAGGGATTTGTTTCTGCTCATGAATCGTCATTCCTTTTCTTTTTTCTGTAATTATATCACAAATATTTTTTTTAGTAGTATAATGGAAGAAGTTTTAACGAAACTTAAGGAGACGGCCTTTATGGATAAAGCCTACCAAAAAAAAGTCTTGATTTTAGCCCTTTACGCCGGGGAATTGATGATGAAGAACGGCGCCGAAATCTACCGGGTGGAGGATACCATCGTGCGGATCTGCAAGGCATGCCGGATCCCCTATGTGGAGTGTTTCGCCACGGGAACCGGCATTTTCCTGTCCCTGGACAAGGGGGGAGCCGACGATGATGTCTATACCTTTATCAAGAGAATCCACAGCACCTCTACGGATCTGATGAAGATTTCCCAGATCAATGATTTTTCCCGCCGGTTTTCTTCTACGGACCTTAGCGTAGAGGAGGGAATGGATATCCTGAGAAATATCGATCAGCAAAAGCCCTATCCCAAGGCCATTCGATTTCTCGGTGCAGGCCTGGTGGGACTGGCTTTCTGCTTCATGTTCGGCGGAAGCTGGAAGGAATGTCTGCTGTCCCTGTTTGTTGTCCTGGGGACCCATTTTATTTCCGGTGTCATCGGACGGCTTCAGTTCAACCAATTTATCCGAATTTTCCTGAGCTGCAGTTTTGCCACCGTTGCTTCGATTCTGTTATCCTATGCCATTCCGGGCATTCTCATCAGCCCGATGATTATTGCCAGCGTCACCATCTTCCTGCCCGGGGTTTCCATCACCAACTCCGCCCGGGATCTGCTGTCCGGCCAGACTCTGGCCGGCATGGCAAAGGCAACGGAAGCTATGATCATCGCCGTAGCCATCGCTGTTGGTGTCGGTTTCGTCTTGCAGATCTGGCAGATTTCAGGAGGTGTCTTATGATGGATTTCCCCCTGATCCTTCATTTTTTTGTAGCCTTCATCGGTACCCTTGGCTTCTGTCTGCTGTTTCATGTCCCCCTGCGTCATATTGTTTATGCCGCAAGCGGTGGTGGCCTGGGATGGATTACTTATGTGTATCTGACAGGCACTGGAAACTCACCGGTGGTGGCCTGCTTTCTGGGGGCTATTGTCGTCTCCATGGTGGCAGAGGTCTTTTCCCGGGCTGGCAAGGAGGCTACCACTCTTTTCATCATTCCCGGAATCATCCCTCTGGTTCCTGGTGCTCCCCTCTATTACACCATGCGGGAGATTCTGGACGGGGATTTTGGCAGTGCCGCTTCCATGGGGGCCCAGGTCCTGTTCATGGCCGGCAGCATCGCCATTGCCATCCTTATGTCCGCTTCTATCACCCGACTGCTGGTCGCCGTGAAAAACAACTTGACGGCTGATCGGTCCTGACACCGGGGCACTTGACAAGAAGCCCGGTCTGCCCTATAATGTTAGCGCATACTAACCATTGAAAGGCGTGACAACAACTATGACACTTGCTCATTTACCCATCGGCCACTGGGCCCGAATCAAACGAGTCGGCGGGCAGGGAGCCCTCCGCAGGAGGCTTCTGGATCTTGGACTTACCCCCGGCACTATGGTTCGTGTTGAAAAAATTGCTCCCTTGGGCGATCCCATCCTGATCAGTCTCCGGGGATTTCAGCTGACCCTTCGAAAAGAAGAGGCCAGGCATATTATCGTAGAAAGGGCTGAGGAATCATGACCATTCACATCGGCCTTATCGGCAATCCAAGCGCCGGTCTTACCACCCTCTTCAATCAGATGACGGGTGGCCTCCAGCATAACGGGTATTTTTCCACCAACAAGGTGGCCACCAAAGAAGGCCCGGTGAAAGGGCATAAGGGAACCAATGTCATTGAATTTCCAGGCACCTACTCTCTTTCTGCCTATACCCTGGACGACATCACGACTAGAGATATACTGCTCCACAAGCACCCGGATGTCTTGATCAACATCCTGGATGCCACCAATCTGGAGCGAAATCTCTATCTGACCCTTCAGCTGATGGAGCTAGAGATTCCCATGGTCCTGGCCTTCAACATGATGGACGAAGTCCGCAAGAACAACATTGATATTGATCTTGATGCCATTTCCGACATTCTGACCGTTCCGGTGATTCCCATTTCCGCCAGTAAAAATCGAGGCATTCATGATTTGATTCATATTGCCCTGGAAACAGCTAAGAAAAAACGCATTCCTCAGCGGTTGGACTTCTGCAGCGGCCACGTTCACACGGCTATCCACGCCATCCTCCACCTGATTGAGGAAGATGCCCGGAGGGTTGGCCTTCCGGTTCGATTTGCGGCAACAAAGGTGGTGGAAGGGGACCAGGGGATTATCGATAGTCTGGAGCTTCAAAGCCCTGAGCTGAATATCATCGACCACATTATCAAAGATATGGAAAACCACCTGGAGACCGACCGGGAAGCGGCCATGGCCGACATGCGGTATGAATTCATTCAGGATCTTCGGGCTAAGACGGTACGGGCCCAATCCACTGAAACTCTGGAACATAAGAGGTCTGTCCGGATCGACCGGATTCTGACCCATCGGATTTTTGCCATACCGATTTTCCTTGCCATCATGTTCCTGGTCTTTCTCCTGACTTTTCAGGTAATCGGCGCCTGGCTCAGCGACTGGCTAGCTTTAGGAATCGACTGGTTTATCGGGGAGGTTGGAACCTATATGGCGGCCAATGGATCCAGCCCTGCTCTTCAGGCCCTCGTCGTAGACGGAGTTCTCACCGGCATCGGCAGCGTTCTTTCCTTCCTGCCCATCATTGCCGTTTTGTTTTTCTTTCTTTCCATTCTGGAGGACAGCGGCTACATCCCCAGAGTTGCCTTTGTCATGGACAAGCTTCTGCGGAAGCTGGGCCTTTCCGGCCGATCCATCGTGCCCATGCTGATCGGTTTCGGCTGTTCCGTACCGGCAGTCATGGCAACCAGGTCCCTGCCTTCCAAGCGGGACCGGCAACTGACCATGGCCTTGATTCCCTTTATGTCCTGCAGCGCCAAGCTTCCCATATATGGGATTTTTACTGCCGCCTTCTTTAAGGAGCATGAGGGACTGATCATGATGGCGATCTATCTGACCGGAATTCTGGTGGCCATTCTATGCGCCCTGATTTTCAAGGTTACGATTTACCGGGGGGACCCGGTGCCTTTTGTGATGGTCATCCCCTCCTACCGGGTGCCGGCCATGAAAAGCGTAGGCCTCCGGATGTGGGAAAACGTCAAAGGTTTCATTAAGAAGGCCTTTACGGTCATTCTCCTTGCAACGATAGTGATTTGGTTCCTGCAGAGCTTTGACTTCGGCCTGAACATGGTGGAATCCAGCGAAGACAGTATTTTAGCCACTTTAGGCCGGGCCGCTGCTCCCGTTTTCGCTCCCCTTGGCTTCGGGGACTGGCGGGCTGCAACGGCACTGATTACCGGCCTGACTGCAAAGGAAGCCGTTGTCAGCACCATGGCGGTTTTGACCACCGCAGGCAGTGCCGGCAGCCTGACCGGCATGCTGGGAGAAATCTTTACTCCAGTCTCCGCCTTCAGCTTCATGCTTTTCTGCCTCCTCTACATGCCTTGCGTTGCCACCCTGGCGGCCATCCGGCGGGAACTGGGAGGCATGCACTACGCCCTGCTGGTGGTCCTCTTCCAGACCACCGTCGCCTGGATTGTCTCCTTCCTGTTCTACCAAATCTTCAGCCAATTCTAACCAACTTTATAAGCAGCTCTGCCAACTGGCAGTTTTGATAGCAACTAAGACTAATAGATCCTGTAATTCCATGGTATACAAGGAATTACAGGATCTATTTTTGCCGGAAAAAACCGCCAGTTGGCAGAGCTGCTTATAAAGTTGGTTAAAAAGGGGTTGCTTTATTTAGTATACATATGTATAC
>JBLJBD010000113.1:0-4307 GCA_047637815.1 Anaerovoracaceae bacterium | reverse complement strand
ATTCCCAGTCTTTCCATAATAGTTTTGATCGTTTCCATTTCGGCGAACATGATGACGTTGCTGTTCAGCTGATTGTCCTCTGCGATGAAGCTCTCTTCGATGAACATGACCTTGTCGCCGACGGAACCGAATTCGATGACAGGGACGCTCATCAGGGCCCCGGCCATGTCGATGGCAATGTATGGAATGGAAATCTGGATGCTCATACCGGTAAGGGTAGCGATGGAATTGATATAGGAAGATCCCAGGATGTTGCCGATTTCTTTGATGGCAGAAAGCTTCAGGTCATCCAGTTCCCCGGATTCCTCCGGATCGCCTCCCACCAGGATCTGCAGGATGTTCCGGGCATCCTCCATACGCAGGAGGAACATGATCATCCCGGTGGCTTCTCCCATGAAATTGACCAGAACGCCAACGGTCAGGGTCTCAGCACCTCCCAGGGCGTTGACTGCCGTATCGAAGTCGGTGATCCGGACCTTGGGAACACTGATGTCTACCTTTTCATCCAGCATGGTGGCCAGGGCGGTTGCCGCATTGCCGGCTCCGATGTTGCCGATTTCCCGCAGCACATCGATCTGCAGGTCGTTGAGTTGTTCGTAATTTTCCAAATGATTCTCCTCTCCGCTAATGCCTGGGGGACGCTTTCACCCGGACGCAAGCCCGGGTCAGGGCTGACAGCACATCAGTTTCGTATTGTTTTTTATACATTTCCAGCTGCAGGAACTGTTTTCCTTCGTCGGTGGTGACGTATTTGGTGGGAAGCATGTTCAGGGCCAGGGCCAGCACATCGTTATGGCAAGCCTCACAGGTGCACACCCTCATCTTTTCCATGACATCAGGAGCCTTTTCCTTAACCAGGATCTCGGAAAGATTCAGCAAGGGATCTCCTTGCTCCAGCCGTCTTCGTCCCGGTTTTTTCTCGGCTGCCAGTTCTGGTTCTGGTTCCAGTTCTGGCTCTGGTGCCAGTTCTGGTTCAGCGGCCATTTCTGGCTCCGCTGCTATTTTTGATTCCGGAGCTTCCGGCTCTGTAGGCTGTCCTGCGGCTGCAGGTTTCTCTGCCGCAGCTGCCACCTCCGGCTCAGCCTCAACTGCCATAGTCGCTGCCACCGGGTCCTTCTTTTTCAGTTCCACTTCCGGATCGATTTCGATGGTGAGCTTGGCTTCCACCTTCAGCTCCTGGGAAGGTTTTTCCTTCAGGACCACCTCCGGAGCCAGCTTGCCGATGGTCTCCTCATCCTTGGTGATCAGCTTCAGGACCTGTTCCGTTTTGTTACTTTTTTTCGCCATCCAGGTTCATTCCCTTCTGCTCCAGCAATTCTTCAATGAAATCAATATAGTCTTTTGTGGAGTTGGCCCGGGGAGAATAGCGGTAAACGCTCTGCCCGTGAGCCGGGGCTTCCGCCACCGATACGGAGGAACGGATCTTGGTATCGAACACCTTGGTGCTCAATTCGTTGGCGATGACCAGGGCCATCTCTTCCACGTCCCGGGTCAGAAGCCGCCTTTTGTCGTATTTATTGAGCAGGATGCCCAGCACTTCAAATTTGGGGTTGTAAATGCTTTTCACCAGCTCGATGGTTTCCTTCAGCTGGGAAATACCCAGCAGGCTCAGGATTTCCGGTATCATGGGAATGATCACCGAATCTGCTGCCGTATAGGCATTGACGGTCAGGATGTTCAGTGCCGGCGGGGTATCGATGACGATATAATCGTAATTGCCCAGGATGGGCTCCAGGCCCTTTTTCAGCAGGTATTCCCGGCCCAGCTTAGTGAACTCGATTTCCGCACCGCTGAGCAGAATATTGGAAGGGATCACATCAATTCCTTCCTGATGCTGGATTACCTGACTGCAATCCACGGTTCCTTTCATTAGTTCATAGACCGTTGGGCTGTTTTCGATTTCCGCGCCCAGGCAAAAGCCCAGATTCCCCTGAGGGTCCATGTCGATTGCCAGGACTTTATAGCCCCGTTCTGCAAGACCGCTGACGATAGCGCTGGCGGTAGAGGTTTTTCCAACCCCTCCCTTCTGATTCGTGATGACGATGGTCTTCCCCATTCTTTGATCCTCCCGTTTAGCAATTCTGAATACTTCTATCAATCTTCGTCCAGGTCCATGGCTTTCCGGTGATTCCGGATCTGTACCTTAAACACATACTCGCAGATGAGCCGTTCTTCCTCCGGATTGCGGAATTCAAAGGCACAGCCGTATTTGAACCGGTATCCCAGGGGAATCTCCATCCGTTCAATGCGGAGGACCCGGGCCCGGATGATCAGATCTTTTTTCAGGAAACCGAAATCCATCTCGAAATTCTGCTTTTTCAGCAGCCGCCGATTGGAGTACAAGCCGATTCCGCCGATGTTGATGTCCCTCATCTGGGTGGTTTCATCGATTCGAAAGGGTTTCGCCAGTTTGCCCTTGGAAAATCCCCGGATTACCCGAACCTTGTCATGGGCTTTGACCCGGATGTAATTTCGCCGGTCCTCCGGTTCATCCTCATGAATGATGGTCAGATTGACTTGATAGGGGGTAGACAGGGTCACCTGACCCTTCATGAAGCAGAGGCCTTCTTCCGAATAGCAGGCCAGGTCCACCCGGATTCCATGATCCAGCAAGGGCAGATTTTCTCCGGACAGAATCATCCGGTCCCCTTCCCGGCTGACGTTCTCCGAGGTGATGGACCGGTCGTTTCCCTTCAGAAGGATATCCGCTTTTACAAATTCAACCTTTTGCTTCAATGATTCCAACCTCTTTTATTATAGTGTCGCCTGATGGATATCGCCTTCATCGAAGTAGATGCGGCAGTGTTCCAGATTGTCCAGATTGAAACGGAACCGATGGTCCCCGAAATAGATGTTGACTCCTTGCCAGAGCTTTCGCTTACAGAAGACGGATCCGGCATATTCCATATGCCACTTGCTTTCTGCCTCTTCCAGCTGACGGCCGATGTAAGTAAGCCCCTCCCGGAGTTTGACCAGCTGCCGTTTAGCCAGCATCAGCTGCTCCATCACCTGATCCGTGTTGACGCCCCGGTTCATGGCATCCTGCAGCACCGGAATCTTTTCCGACAGATCCAGGACCCGCTGGTTGTAATGATCCCGTTCCGACGTCAGCTTGTCGATGAGGGGCTGATTCATGATTTTTTCCCCCAGGATCTCCAGTCGGGTAGGCCGTTCCTTGTCGGAGCCCAGATCCTTGGCGGTAATATCTCCCCGGGCCTTGATGTCTCCGCCCAGAATCATTTCCCGGCTGCCCCTAAGTTCAATGTTTCCCTGACAGAGGACCTTGCTGTCGATGATGTAATCGGCATAGATGCTGCCGTTTACCACCACGATGGCATTTTCAATATAGGAGCACTTCAGGTCCCCATGGACCAGAATCTCGTTCTTCAGGGTGCCGTTGATCCCCTTGGAAACGGTCAGGTCACCTGCCACTTCCACCAGGGTATCCTCAATGACGCCCCGAATGGTCACGCTACCACCGGAACAGAGAGAATAGCCGCTGTACACGTCTCCCGATACAGACACATCCCCGGGAAACTGAACGTTCCCCGTATGCTGGTCCACGTTTCCGTTGATCTGCAGCAGGTCCCGGACGGAAATAACGTCCCGGACGTAATGGACCACCCCGTCGCAGGCCGCTTTCAGCACCGTATCACCTTCATCCAAAAAGGTATTGTCCCCCACCGGATAGAGGGGACTCTTGCCCGGCTTCGCCGGCACTTCCCCACCGAACACATTGGTTCCCGGGGTACCCGGTTTTTCTTTTGTAATATAGCAAAGGGGCTGGTTCTTTTTAGCCATCTGGAAGTACTCCAGACTTTTAAAATCGATGACCCCGTCCTCGTTGATTTCCGGCTTGTATTCCAGGTCCTTTTTTACTAAAAATTCGTTGGTCCCGTCTTCCCCCGTTACCGGCGGAATCCCTCTGGCCACCTCAATCTTGATGTTATAGATAGGCCTTCCTGCCAGCTTTTCCACCGTCTCCTCCTTGATGCCGAACCGGATCCGGTTCTGGTGGAGGGCCTCCATCAGCTGTTCTGCCGTGACAGGCGCCACAGGATCCCCTTGTTTGACCAATCGCAGATAGCCGATAAATCCGTCATCGCTGACGGAAATCTCAATTTCCGGGGGAATTTCCACAAGGGCTTCGGTTTCTTCCGACTCATTCATGGAGATTTCTGAAGGGTTCTCTTTGAGATCCATGGATGTCCTTCCTTTCCGTAACCGGCCCTCAGGCCCTGATCAGTGATTTATCGAAGCTGGTTGATGATCTTTTCCATCTCGTCGGCAGCCTGAACCAGCTTGGC
>JBLJBD010000112.1:0-9639 GCA_047637815.1 Anaerovoracaceae bacterium | reverse complement strand
GGCCGCAGACCAGGTCCACGTTGCACATCATCTGCCGGTTCAGCTTGCTGAGCTTTCCTTTCAATTGAAAAGAATACATCAGCATCACATAGGGATAATAGAGGGGTTCGATGGTCTCAATCCGGATGGATTCGTCCCGATTCTCCAGGATGCCTCGGATATCTTCATCCTGAAGGGTTTCAGACATGGTTCGGATGGTTAGCATATGGAGGTAAGCTCCCTGTTTTTAATGAATTGAGCTACGGCTTTTCCTTCGCTGGCCAGATGCTTGCTGCTGGCTGTCTGAAGCTTGGGGGCAACCTTGGCGTTTTTAGCGGCGGCCTTGTCGATGAGGGCAATCATTTCCGGGGTGGTTTTCTTGCCGAACTGGCTTCCTACGATCATAGCGATGATGGAAACGATGGCTCCTGCAAAGAATGCGGAATCCCCGTAACCCATAGCGGTCATCACCAGGTTGGTTCCGCCGCCCAGGACCATGGAAGCAAGAGCTCCTGTGGCATTGGCCTTTCTCCACCAGATGGCACAGAAGAAGGGAGCCATAAAGGAGCAGGCCATGACACCGAAGGAAAAGATGACCAGCATGAAGATTCCCGGCGGGTTCAGAATGGCGATGGTGATTCCCACCACGCCGACCACGAAGATGGACAGACGGGACATGAATACCACCTGCTTGTCGCTGGCACCCGGGTTGATTCCACGCTTGTACAGGTCAATGGACCAAACTGTTCCGGTAAGCAGCAAGAGGGCAGCTACCGTACTCATGATGGCGGACATGATGGCGGTCAGAACGATGGCGGCCACGATTCCGGGGAACATCATGAAGGCAAGTTCCGGGATGACCATTTCCTTATCCGCAATGTTGGGAAGCAGGATGATGCCGCAGATCCCCAGGATATAAGGGGAGAAAATAAACAGCTGATTCCAAACTGTAGCATATAAAAGGGTGGTTTTGGCTGCTTTGGGGCTCTCCATGGCCATGTGTTTGATAACCACATGGGGCAGGCCTACATATCCGATCAGATAGATGAGCACCGCACTGGCGATGACCCCCCAGGCCCCCTGATACTGGAGATCTTTTCCCCATACGCTCAGGTAAGTAGGATCGATGGCTGCCAGCTTGGTGTTCAGGGCAGTCAGGCCTCCGATTTCATTGACAGACAGAATCAGTACGCCGATAACGGCACTGACCATGATGATTCCCTGAATAACGTCGGTCCATGCTACGGCGAAGTAGCCTCCCACGAAGGTGTAGAACAGGATAACGCCGACTCCGATGATCAGAGCAGGGGCCAGAGGGAAATCAAATAATTTTGCAAGGGTTTTTCCGGCAGCCAGGAACTGGGCCAGGATGTAGCCTGCCAAACCAAAGATAGTGATGACAGAAGCGACGATCTTAATGTTCTTGGATTCGTATCGCTTTTCCAGGTATTCGACGGGGGAAATGCAGTCCAGCATCTGGGAAAGCCGCCGCATTCTTCTTCCCATGACTGCTATGTTGACGATTCCGCCGCCGGCGTCTCCTACGGCATAGAAGAGGGCGAACCAGCCAACGCTGTAGGCCAGGGCCGGACCTCCCATGAACATGTAGCCGCTCATGGCGGTGGTCTGCAGGGTCAGTGCGGTAATGAAAGGACCCATTCCCCGTCCGCCCAGCATGTAGTCTTCCGAGCTTTTAGCCCGCTTATTCCAGTAGAGGCCGACACCGATCATGCCGATGAAGTAGACGAATAAAACGATTATTTCGATTCTCATTAGTGTTTCACCTCTCCTTCAAACTCGCTGTCGTCGGTGAGAGCGTCCTGTTTGGCCATAAAGTAATAAATGATCAGTGCAGTTACGGTAAAGGTTAAGGGCCAGCTCAGGAAAGCCAGAAAAGATATAGTGGGCATTCCGAATATCATGTGTTTTCCTCCTTTATGATGAGTATACTGATAAGTATTGAAAGCCGATACTGCAGCTACCGGCGTCAAAAGAAATTATAAGAGTTTTCAGAAAATACTTCAACGAAATCGGCGATTCTTAAGAAGGGCTTGAAAGAAATTTAAAGGAAATTTAACCAATAAAAAACGGGCATTGCCCGTTAATCTGCGTTATGATATTCTAGTCGATAGCGCCGGATACGCTGTTCGGTTTCCTGTTCTTTGGGAAGCAGCAGACTGCCTCCGGCAAATACCATACCGTTTAAGGCCAAGCCCATAAGAGCCCCGTAAGAAGCCGGGTAGGGAACAAAAAAAGCATAGAGGAGCAGAAAAAATACTCCTGTCAGTATGCCGGCTAATCCAGCTTTTTTGTTGGAACGGTTCCAGAAAAGAGCGCCCAGGGTCATGGGAAAAAGCTGAGAAGTGCCACCAAGAGCAACAGTTCCGGTGTCGATGATCAGACCCGGGTTATAAAGCATCAGGATATAAGCGATGATGGAAATAATCAGGACAGCCCATTTGCCTACCGCTACCAATTGGCGCTCCGAGGCCTTGCTTTTCAGGAACCGGTGATGGATTTCCATGGTGTACAGAGCAGCTGCCGCATGGATCTGTGAGTTGGCGGTGGATAGCGCCGCTGAAGCGATGCCGCAGAACAGGAGAGCGGTGACCACGGGATGTGCGTATTGAAGAAGCATGCGTGGGACGATGGTGTCGCTGTCTGAAATGCCCGGAATCAATAAGATCCCTGCATTCCCGGCAAAAGCGGTTCCCAGGGATTGAATGGAAATCAGGCAGATCAGCAGGGGCATCAGCGTAAAGGTGGTTTTCGACGCAGGCGCGTAATAGCGAAGCCACATCTGGGGGCCCATGAGGGCTCCGACGGGAACGGTAATGAAAAGAGCCAGCCAGAGGAAAGGCCCTGCTTCACCGGATGGTCCGGGAAGCTTGAGATAGAGCGGATCCAATTGGTAGATTTGCTGGTAAACCGATTCGACTCCCCCTGCTTCTCGGATCAGCAGAATACCTACCGCTGCCATGGAAAGAAAGACCAGGATGCCATAGAAAATATCGGCCAGGGCCACGGCCCGGAGGCCGCCTGCCCAGAGATAGATGATGATGATCAGGTAAAAAATCAATCCGCAGAGTTCTCTGGAAAGGAGACCGCCGCTGGCGATTTCAATCAGATAAGCCCCGCCGGACAGTTGAATCTGAAGATATGGAACGGTAAAAAAGAACATGATGAGGGTAACGCTGATGGTCAGCGGCTTCCACCGGTAAACATCATCGAAGAGAGCGGCAGGGGATATATATCGTCGGGATTTCCCATACTGCCAGATTCTTCTCCCCAGAATCATGAAGAGGATACCAAAGAGGACGTCCCACCCAATGGTGGTCATATAAACAGGCCCCTTCGAATAGAAATAGGCGCTGGCCCCTAAAAAGGCGAAAACGCTGATCCAGGTGGAATATACGGTAAAAAAGACCATCACCGAAGGCATTTTTCGGCTCTGGACGAAAAAGTCCTCCAGGGTTGGCAAGGATCGGTTTCGGGCGAATTCCGCCAACACCAGGGGAAATATCAGAAAAAAGAAAATAATCATTAGTATGGAAGTAGACGGAGTCATGGAAGGCTTCTCCTATCTTAAGAATTTAGTTAAATTCAGGGAGCCTGATTTTGAGCCAAGGCGCTTCCTATTGTGAATGGGATATCATATAATAAGATAACACAAAAGAAAGGAGGTGGCTACTTGAATTTATCCGTCGGTGTGGAGCTTTTTACAGCTATATTGCTGGCTGTGGCCATCCTTTATTTTTTGCTGTTTGCAAAAAACCGGGAATGGTATGTCCGGTTTTGGGGATTGTGCTGGATTGCCTATTCCATCAGCCTGATTCTGCTGATCCTCCATATGGAGACTGGACTGAACGACCTTTTGTCCCTGCGGAAAATTTTTGACTTGGCCAATATCCTGTTGCTGCTTTTTGGCGCCTATGCTTTCATGCACAGGGAGATTCCAACCTTTTGGTACCGATTCGGCCTCTACGTGGTCTTGTGGTTTTCCCTGGGTCTTTATGCCGGATTCAGCCTGCCTGGAATCTATCTTCCCGTTTCCCTTTATGAGTTGGTGGCGACCGTGGCCATCTGTGCCATTATTCATCGATACTGGACCGTGCCGAGGCTGGAAAAAATCCTGAGCATCCTGGTCTTTTCCCTTTGGGGAGCAGGGAAAGCAGCGCTGAACCTGTATGAGGCCTATTCCCCAGGAGCCTCCGGCCTGTTTATGCCGGAAATCCTGCTTTCCAATATCCTGACCTTTGCCATATTTGTCATTTATATTCAGAAGACCAGGGAAGAAATGGTCAACGCCCAGCGGCTCTATCAGATTGTAACGGATAATTTATCCGACATGGTTTTTTATTACCAGTTGGATCCGGCTCCCTCTTTTCAGTATGTCTCCCCCTCTGCCTATGAACTGACCGGTTACGGACCGGAGCGCTTTTACCAGAACCCCAAATTGTATCGGGATTTGGCAGGCCCTTCCGGCATTGAAATCTTGGAAAGGATTTTCCGGGGAGAAGAGCCTGATGAAGAGAAGGATCAGGGAGTAATCTTCCAGGCGGTTCACCGGAACGGCACCCCCTATTGGTGCGAAATCCGCAGGACGGTCCTGCACAAAGAAGGCAGGGCGATTGCCATCGAAGGAATCCTCCGGGACGTGAGCCGGATGAAGGAAGCGGAGCTGAACCAGGAAAAAGGCAAACAGGCCAGGGATCTGTTGCTGTCCAGTATCTCCCATGAACTGAAAACACCGGTGACCGCTATTGCAGGGTACGTCAATGCCCTGACCGACGGGACCCTGAAATCCGAGGAAGAGCGGGATTATGCAGCCCGGGTGATTTCCACCAAAGCCCTTTCCCTGGAACGACTTATCGAGGATCTGACCCAGCTTTCCAAGCTGGAAAGCCGCCAGTTTCCCCTGGAACTGATGATGGTTTCGGCGGATGAACTGGCCCGGGAGCTGATTGAAGCTGCCGTTCCCGATTTGAAAGCCGAAGGTCAGACTTATGAAATTTACTGCGATTACCACGAGCTGTCCCCCTATAGTCTGATCGCGGATCCCAAAAGAATCCTTCAGGCCTTCATGAATCTGGTGTATAATAGTATCAAGTATTCGGAAGCCGGTGACCGGGTAACGATCCGGATATCCCCGGACAGCAAAGGGGCTGCCGTCCGTTTCCAGGTGGAAGACCGGGGAATCGGGATTCCGGAAGAGGAACTTCCCTATATTTTCGACCGGTTCTACCGGGCCCACAAGGGGGAAAAAAGCCGGGAGATCAAAGGGAGCGGCCTGGGCCTCACCATTGCCAAGGAAATCATCAACGGCCATGGGGGCCGAATCCATGGAAAGAGCGCCCCTGGCAAAGGCAGCCTCTTTGCCTTTGAACTGCCTGTATATAATGAAGATTGGAGCGAAGAATAACCATGCTGAAAGAAAAGATTCTGATCGTGGATGATGAAAAGCCCATCAACGATCTGATTCGGTCCTATGTGGAAAAGGAAGGCTATCAGACCGTTGCCGCCTTCACCGGCACCGAAGCGCTGGAAAAAGCCCGGCAGGAAAACCCGGACCTGATCATTCTGGACGTTATGCTGCCGGATGTTGAGGGAACCGCTGTCTGCCTGGAAATGAGGAAGGTTACCCAGGCGCCCATCCTGTTTCTCAGTTGCAAATCCCAGGAAATCGATAAGATCATTGCCCTCTCCGTGGGGGGGGATGATTACATCACCAAGCCCTTTATGGGCGGGGAGCTGGTAGCCCGGATCAAAGCGCACCTGCGCCGGCAGAAAGCTATGGAAAGCCGGGGTCTTGGGCCTGCACCCGGTCGGGTATATGACTTTCCGGGCCTTTGGATCGACACCAACACCCGGGAAATCCTAGCCGACGGAAAAAAAGTCAGCCTGACCTCCAAAGAATTCGAAATTCTCATGCTCCTTGTTGAAAATCCAAAGCGGGTATTCAGCGCAGAGCAGATCTTTGAACTTACCTGGAAAACCGAGTGCCTGGGTGGAGATTCCAGAACGGTGATGGTCTATATCAGCAATCTGAGAAAAAAACTGGAGGTCAACCCCCAGAATCCCCGCTATATCCTGAGCATCCGGGGGGTAGGCTATAAATTTAATCATAAAATAATCGAAGAATAAACAAGGTGTATCCTGTCGGTTCCTGTGGTATAATACTCAAGTGGCAGTTTGCCTTCTTCTTTGATATATAGAAAAGGCTCCCGGTAGCGAAAAGATTTCTGACGCCGGAGCGGATCCTAGATATATTAAAGGTATATTTAGAAAACGAAAGGAAGAAGAATTCATGGAAAGATTAGTAGGAACCGTAGTCCGAGGGCTGAGAGGGCCCATCATCAAAGAAGGGGATGACCTTCGTAAAATTGTGGTGGATGTGGTAGCAGGTGCAGCCAAATCCGGAGAGTTCCATATTGAAGACAACGACATCCTGGCCGTTACTGAATCCATCGTGGCCAGATCCCAGGGAAATTACGTAACCACGGAGCAAATCGGACGTGACGTCCGAGAAAAGCTGGGTGGGGGAACCATTGGGGTTATTTTCCCGATCCTGAGCAGGAACCGTTTTGCCATCTGCCTGAAGGGAATCGCCAAGGGCTGTGATAAGGTGGTGCTGATGCTCAGCTATCCCAGCGATGAGGTGGGCAATCACCTGCTGGACATCGACCGGCTGGACGAAATGGGCGTGGATCCCTACCGGGATGTGCTGACTCAGGCAAAATTTGAAGAACTTTTCGGCAAAGCAAAACACACCTTTACCGGCGTGGACTATGTCAATTATTATAAAGGCCTGATTGAGGAAGAGGGAGCGGAAGCGGAAATTATTTTCGCCAATCACCCCAAAGAAATCCTGGCTTATACAAAAAAAGTCCTGACTTGCGATATTCATACCCGGGCCAGAACCAAACGGCTGCTGAAAGCCGCCGGGGCAGAAAAAGTGGTGGGTATGGACGAACTCATGAACGAAAGCATTGACGGAAGCGGCTACAACACATTGTATGGCCTTCTGGGATCCAACAAGGCAACGGAAAATTCCGTCAAACTGTTTCCCAATGATTGCACCGAGTTTTCCATGCGAATCCAGGATGATATCCGGAAGCTGACCGGCAAGACCATCGAAGTCATGGTTTATGGAGACGGGGCTTTCAAAGATCCGGTGGGACGAATCTGGGAGCTGGCGGATCCGGTGGTTTCTCCCGGGTATACGCCGGGACTGGACGGAACCCCCAATGAAGTCAAGCTGAAGTATCTGGCGGACAATGATTTTGCCCACCTCAGCGGGGACGAATTAAAGCAGGCAATCTCCGAATATATCCGAAATAAAGAAGCGGATCTGGGAGATTCCATGGCGGCCCAGGGGACCACACCCCGACGGTTGACCGATCTGATTGGATCACTTTGCGATTTGACCTCCGGCAGCGGCGATAAGGGTACTCCCTTCATTTACATCCAGGGATACTTTGACAACTACACCAAATAAGAAAATTTCCGGTCTTAAAAACCAAAGATAACAAAAATTCAAAAAATAGTCTCAATAATGAGACTATTTTTTATTATAAATGAGAATAATGCGGGGAATATACGGGAATGGAATCGAAACATCGGGAAGAAAGTAGAGGAGGAACAGAAGAAAATGGTACAAATTTGCGGTTAAAAACTCAATTATCAGAAAGTTTCGTTATTAACTTGTTTCTTCTCCGAGATTAAGTCAAGTTGGCACGGATATTGAATAATATAAGGGCGTAACTGAAAGGCACATGGTGTGTCTGGTATAAACAGTGAAAAGGAGATCGAAAAAATGACAGCATTTAACAGAGAAGCAGCTTTAGAGCAGGTAAGAAGAATCGTCGGCTACATCGAAAAGCCGGAACTGACCAACGAAGAGAAAGACACGATCGTCAAAGAATCTATTTCTAACTTTAACGAAAATGTCAACCCGGGCTGGCTGGAATACAGAAAATCCGTATCCACTGATGCCACATTCGTGGAATGGACAGACTCCGTAGACCATTTCGAAGACCTGTATGGCCATGAATTCATCGACTGCTTAGGCGGATTCGGAATTTATACCTGTGGTCACAGAAACCCTGAAATCTTAAAGACAGTAAAAGCTCAGCTGGATCGTTATGCCCTTCACTCCCAGGAACTGGTTGACCCCTTAAGAGGTTATCTGGCCAACACACTGGCAATGATCACTCCGGGAGACCTGCAGTACTGTTTCTTCACCAATGGTGGAGCTGAAGCAGTTGAAATGGCCCTGAAATTAGCCAGACTGGCTACTGGCGGAAGATACTACATCTCCACAGTAGGCGCATTCCATGGTAAATCCTATGGCGCCATCTCCATGGGCGGTAAGGGTGCTTACAGAGAAGACTACCTGCCAATGATTCAGCAGGTTCAGCACGTTGAATACGGTAATGCAGAAGCGATGGAAGCTGCCATCAAGAATCTGCACACAGTAGGAGAAAAAGTTGCCGGAGTAATCATTGAGCCGATCCAGGGTGAAGCTGGCGTTATCATTCCGCCGGAAGGTTACATGAAAAAGGTTCGAGAAATCTGCGACAAGTACGGCGTAGCTATGATCGTCGACGAAATCCAGACTGGTATGGGACGATGCGGAACCATGTGGAGATGTGAACACGAAGGCGTTACTCCGGACATCATGACTTACGGAAAAGCTTTCGGTGGCGGTATCATGCCTATCACTGGTATCATTGCAAGACCCAATATGTGGGGTCAGAAACTGATCGACAATCCGTGGATCCTGGGATCCCCGACTTTCGGCGGAAACCCGCTTGCCTGCTCCGCTGCTCTGGCTACCATCAAGTTCATGCTGGAAAACGATGTTCCCAAGATGGCCAAAGAAAAGGGCGACTACTTCATGGTGAAACTGAACGCTCTGAAAGACAAGTATCCTACCGTTCTTAAAGCTATCCGAGGCGCAGGTCTGCTGATCTGTATGGAATTCCCGGAAGCAGAAGTTGGATACGAAATCACTAAGGGTCTGTTCTCCAGAAAGGTTATGACCGCAGGAACTCTGGTTAATGCGAAGACCGTTCGGATTGAGCCCCCTGCAGTGCTGTCCTATGAAAAAATTGACCATGTAATGGCAATGCTGGAAGAATCCATCATTGACGCTAAGAAAGAATTTAACCTGTAAGGGTTAGAGATAGGGTTTAAGATTACCTTCGTAATGTGAAAAACTAGTTTGAAATGATGATGATTTTAATACCGGATGGGGTCGTTTCCATCCGGTATTTTTGTGTTTTATTGTCGAAAATGCAGAAAAAACCACAACATATTGTGTTGAGTTGTTTACAATTTTCTGAATATCTTTCAAAAACTGTACTTTTTGCCTCGCTATGGTATAATGATTAAGTCTTCGTAACAGAAGGCAAAGAAAGCGAGGAGAAAAGTGAATATGGCAAAGAAGCTTATTACTGTGTGGCTTGCATTGACCATCATGTTGTTCTCATCAATTTCTATATATGCTGACCAGAACGTTCAAGGAGATTTTTTCTTCAGAGATGTTGCGGTGAACGGGGAAAAACTGATTAATTATAATCTTCAGTATCCCGTAATCACCTACAACAACACAACCTACCTTCCACTGAGCGAGGACATGGGCCGGATTCTCGGATT
>JBLJBD010000111.1:0-3032 GCA_047637815.1 Anaerovoracaceae bacterium | reverse complement strand
TGAAAAAATGGGAAAGGTGGCCCTGGAGATCGGGGCCACCACTTTTCAGTTCTTTACCCGGAACCCCAGGGGTGGAGCAGCAAAGGCGGTAGATCCGGCAGATATGATGGCTTACCGGAAGCTGGCGGAGGAAAACGGACTGGGAAAAATCGTAGCCCATGCCCCCTATACCCTCAATCCCTGCTCCCCCGACGGAAAGGTCCGGAATTTTGCCAACCTGGCATTGACCGAAGACTTGGCAAAAATGGAATACCTCCCGGGCAATTATTATAATTTTCATCCGGGAAGCCACGTGGGGCAAGGAGTGGAAGCGGGAATCGTCATGATCGCCGACCTGCTGAACCAGGTGCTGAAAAAAGATCAAACTACGATGGTCCTGCTGGAAACCATGGCGGGTAAAGGTAGTGAAATCGGAGGACGGTTCGAGGAGCTCCGGGACATTCTGGACCGGGTGGAGCTATCCGAAAAGATGGGTGTTTGCCTGGATACCTGTCATGTGAACGACGGGGGATATGATATTGTCCATAATCTGGATGGGGTATTGGAGGAATTTGACCGGATCATCGGTCTTTCCCGGCTGAAGGCCCTCCATATCAACGACAGCCTGAATCCCTTCGGAGCGAAAAAGGACCGCCATGCAAAAATTGGGGAGGGGCAAATCGGGCTGGAGCCAATTGTGCGGGTCCTGACCCATCCCAGGCTGGAAGGGCTGCCTTTTATTCTGGAGACCCCCAATGAACTGGAGGGTTATGAAAAAGAAATCCGGATTCTTCGCCAAGAAGTAGAAAAGACCCGGAAGCCGGGTCTATTGGAAGGATAAGTAGCTTTTATCAAAGGTAATGACGACAAAGTAGGTGGGGTCGATCTTCTTGACGGCCCCTTCTATTATTTTTGTGATTTCCCCCTCCCGGGTCTGACAAACCGGGGACAGGACCACGTCGAAGATGATATTGGTATGGGTGGGACCGGGGACGATTCGAAGATCATGGATACTTTCTACTCCGTCCAGATCGGCGATGGCGTTTTCGATATCCCGGTTCAGCTTCTCCGTAGCCGGGTCATTGATCAGCACCGGATCCATGTGGGCCACCAGATGGATATGCAGTTTTTCTGAAAGCTCCCGCTCGATATTGTCCACCAGATCATGGCTGACCATGATATCACTCTTGGCATCCACTTCGATATGGATGGACGCGAAGATCTTCCCCGGGCCATAATTGTGGACCACCAGATCGTGGATGCCCAGGACACCCCCGTAGGAAAGGGCAGCCTCTTTGATGGAGTGGACCAGGTCTTCGTCGGGGCTTTCCCCGAGAAGGGGATTGGAGGTCTCCCGAAGAAGGGCGATACCGGACCAGATGATAAAGAGGGCAACAACGCAGCCCATGATGCCGTCCACCTGAAATCCTGAAAAATGACCGATGGCCAGGCTGACCAGAACCACGGAAGTGGCCAGCACATCGTTTCGGCTGTCCGCGGAGGAAGCTTTCAGGGCAACCGAATGGATGGTTCGGGACGTGGTCCGGTAAAAGCGGGACTGCCACAGCTTCACCAGAATCGAGAAGACCAGGATCCCAACGGTTATACCATTGAACTCCATGGGTTCCGGATGGAGTATTTTGTCCACGGATGCCAGCACCAGCTGGAAGCCTACAAATACAATAATCATCGAAACGATCATGCCGGTCAGGTACTCGATTCGGGCATGGCCGTAGGGATGGCCTTCGTCCTCAGGCATGGCAGCCAGCTTGAAGCCCACCAGCGTAATGACGGAGGAGGCTGCATCCGACAGGTTATTGATGCCGTCGGCGATGATGGCGATGCTGTTCTGCGCCAGTCCAATGCCGATCTTCAGCAGGCAGATGCTCAGATTGGTCAGGATTCCCACCAGCCCCGCCAGTTTGCCGTACCGCTCCCGGACTGCAGGGTCCTTGGTTTTGGTATAGTCCTTAATGAAAAGCTTATATAGCAGATTTGTCATGTTTCTTCCCTTGTCCCAAAGCCCTTTCGGCAGTGTTGCCCAGTCATTCCATTCATTATATTTCATCCAAAAATGTTTGTCAAACCTACGGAAGGGTGATAAAATAGTACAATCAGCCGGAGGGCGGGAGAGGTCTTCCCCTGATATCAACGTTTATTATTATGGATCGGTTAGGAGTATTCATGTTTCAGTTAAATAAGGATCGATGCATTCAGTGCGGACAATGTGCAAGGGTCTGTCCCTTCACCTGCATCACCCTGGATTCCGGATATCCTGACATGGCCCCCAAAAAACAGAGGGCCTGCGTGAAGTGCCTTCATTGTGCCGCCGTCTGCCCTACGGAAGCCATTGCCTTCCCCGGGCTCAGCTGTGAACCCATGGTTCCCTGGGAACCGGGAGAAACCGCATTCCTGCAGACCAAAAATATGATGCTGACCAGGAGAAGCATCCGGAACTTCAAAAAGGATCCGGTTCCAAGGAGCGTCATTGAAGAGGTGCTGAGGACTTCGGATTTTGCCCCCTCTGCCCGCAATCAGCAGCCCCAGTCCTGGCTGGTGGTCCACAAACCGGAGACCGTGGCCAAGGTCATGAAGCTGATAGTGGAATGGGTAGAAAACAAGCACATTTCCATGGAAATCCTGTCGGAGCTGGAAAGACAGAACAACATCGTCACCCTGGATGCCCCCCACCTGCTGATCGGCATCGGACCCAGAGCCGGGAAGATGAATCCCTACACGGATACGGTCATCGCCCTTCGGGATATCGACCTGCTTTTCCATTCCAGAGGAATCGGAACCTGCTGGGCCGGGTATCTGGCTAATCTGATCAATGCCAGCCTGGAGCTGCGGGCCTACCTGGGAATCCCGGCAGACCTTCAAGTCTATGGAGCTATGGCTTTTGGCTATCCAGACAATGAGACCTATCAGCGGCTTCCCTATAAAGGCAATCCGCCGGTTCAGTGGAAATAGTCGAAAGTTACCGGGACAATTCCCCTTGACATTCCAGCCTGCCCGTGATAACATAACGAAGATTTGAGCATAATTCCATGCTC
>JBLJBD010000110.1:0-3291 GCA_047637815.1 Anaerovoracaceae bacterium | reverse complement strand
GACTGGACAACCGGGTGACGGGAACCGGGATTTTTGAATGGGAGTCGCCGGAAGATATTGCCAGGGATTTCCTGCCGGGAGAATTTGTGGTCACCACCCTTTCTCAAATGAGGGAGGACCCGAAGGGAGCAGAAAAAGTCCTGCTGAAGCTTCTGGAATCGGGAATCAGCGCCCTTGGATTGAAAACCGTGTATTACAGCAGTTTTACAGCAAAAGTTCTGAAAAGAGCGGAGGAAACCAATACCCCTTTGTTTCTGTTTCGGGACACCTTTTTTGACGATATCATCTATGGGATCAAATCTCGGCTGGCAGCTTCCGATGAATTGGGAGATTCGGCCTTTTTGCCGGTCAGCGGGATGGATCAGCAGCCTTATGTCTGTCTCTGGAGCCGGCAAGGATCCGCAGACCGGGGAAGGATTTTGCCCCTGAGCCAGATTCCGGAAGTCCCGGATTATTACAGTTCTCTTTACAACTTCATCCGGCTCCATCGGATTTATGAAGCCTGGCCTTTGTAGGAATTACAAAAATATCCCCTGAACTTTGTAAGTTTCAGGGCTTGTAAGGTAGGTAAGAAGCCGATAAAATGGTAGGTATCCAAGAGAATCCATATCGATCCATCATCATAGAAGCAGGAGAGGAGATTGAACAATGAAGAATTTTTCTTTTAAAGTAGATGAAATCCGGGAGCAGTTCCCGGCCCTGAGCAAGACCGTCAACGGACTGCCGGCCGCATTTTTGGACGGACCTGGAGGGACTCAGGTTCCAAGACGGGTGGTAGAAAAGATTAACGACTATCTGTATTATCGAAACGCCAATTCCCACGGTGTTTTTAAAACATCCGTGGAAAGTGACAACCTGTACTGGCAGGCCCGAGAGGTTTATGCCGATTTTCTGAACTGCAGCCCGGAAGAAGTGGCTTTTGGGGCCAATACCTCTTCCAACAACTTCAAACTGGCCCTGGGGCTGGTCCGGACCATGAAGCCGGGGGATGAGGTGCTGATCACCGATATTGACCACGAAGGAAACCGTTCCCCCTGGAGAACCCTGGAGGATTTCGGCATCGTGGTGAAAAGCGTGAAGATTAACACGGATACCATCACCCTGGATTTTGAAGACTTCAAGTCCAAACTGTCCGACAAGACCAAGGTTTTTGCCGTCAACTGGGCAGCCAACTCCTGTGGAACCATCACCGACGTGAAAAAGTTCATCGATGAAGCCCACAAGGTGGGAGCCATCACCGTGGTGGATGCGGTTCACTATGCCCCCCATCGGCCCATCGATGTGAAGGCCATCGATACCGATGTGCTCCTTTGCTCCGCTTACAAGTTCTTCGGCCCCCACTTCGGCATCATGTATGTAAAAAAATCTGTGGGAGATCAGATTCGGACCGTTCGGGTCATGGCCGACGACAATACGGAAGCCCCCTTTAAATTCGAGACCGGCACCCCGGCCATGGAACTGGCGGCTGGTTCGGCAGAGGCCGTTGAATTTATAGCCGATATTGGCCGGGCCCACGAGGAATTCTTCTTAGACCGTCTCACCGGCCTGGAAGGCAGAAGACGTTTTGTGGTGGCAGGTATGATGGCCATCGACGAATACGAAGAAGGTCTGGCACTGCAGCTTCGAAAAGAATTGTCGGCACTGCCGGGGGTCAAAGTCTTCGGACCGGAAGAAGGTCATCCCAGAACCTCCACCGTTTCCTTTAATATCGAAGGGATCCACTCCAACGAAATCGCCAGATTCCTGGCAGAACGAGGCCTCTTTGTATGGGACGGGGATTATTATGCCATCGAAACCATTACCAATGTCCTGGGACTGGAGCCCAGCGGCGGACTGGTGAGGATCGGGCTGGCTCCCTACAACATTCAGAGCGAGATCGACAGGGTGATTCAGGCGGTCCGGGACTTCATCGAAAGTAAAAAATAAGGGCCTGAAAAGGCAGAAAGAACCTTCATGCTAACTATCGGATGTCATTTGTCCTCCTCGGGAGGCTATGAAAAAATGGGAAAGGTGGCCCTGGAGATCGGGGCCACCACTTTTCAGTTCTTTGCCAGAAATCCCCGGGGTGGGGCAGCCAAGCCGGTAGATCCGGCGGACATGATGGCTTACCGGAAGCTGGCAGCAAAGCATGGGCTGGGAAAGATCGTCGCCCACGCTCCCTACACTCTCAATCCTTGCTCTCCCGACGAAAAGGTCCGAAATTTTGCCCACCTGGCCTTGACCGAGGATCTGGCAAAAATGGAGTATCTCCCGGGAAATTATTATAACTTCCATCCGGGAAGCCACGTAGGTCAGGGAACAGAGGCAGGAATCATCCTGATTGCCGATCTTCTGAACCGGGTTCTTCAAGAAGACCAGACGACCATTGTCCTGCTGGAAACCATGGCAGGAAAAGGCAGCGAAATCGGAGGACGATTCGAAGAGCTTCGGGACATTCTGGATCGGGTGGAGCTTTCGGAAAAGATGGGGGTATGCCTGGATACCTGCCATGTGAACGACGGAGGCTATGATATCGCAGGTGATCTGGATGGGGTGCTGGAGGAGTTTGATCGAATCATCGGCCTCTCCCGGCTGAAGGCTCTCCACATCAACGACAGCCTCAACCCCTTTGGTTCCAAAAAGGACCGTCATGCTAAAATCGGAGAGGGGCAGATCGGATTAGAGTCCATTGTCCGAGTCCTGAGTCACCCCAGGCTGGAAGGATTGCCCTTCATCCTGGAGACTCCCAACGAACTAGAGGGCTATCAGGAGGAAATCCGGATTCTTCGCCGGGAATTTGAAAAGACCCGGAAACCGGGTCTATTGGAAGGATAAGTAGCTTTTATCAAAGGTAATGACGACATAGTAGGTGGGGTCGATCTTTTTGACGGCCCCTTCTATTATTTTTGTGATTTCCCCTTCTCTGGTCTGACAAGCGGGGGACAGGACCACATCGAAGATGATGTTGGTGTGGGTGGGACCGGGAACGATTCGAAGATCATGGATGCTTTCCACCCCTTCCAAGCCGGCAATCGCCGTTTCGATGTCCCCGTTCAGCTTCTCGGTAGCCGGATCGTTGATCAGGACCGGATCCATATGGGCTACCAGATGGATGTGAAGCTTCTCTGAAAGCTCCCGCTCGATGTTATCTACCAGATCGTGACTCACCATGATATCACTCTTGGCATCCACTTCGATATGGATGGAAGCAAAGACTTTGCCGGGACCGTAGTTGTGGACCACCAGATCGTGAATCCCCATGACACCCTCATAGGCAAGAGCGGCATCCTTGATGGAATGAACCAGATCTTC
>JBLJBD010000109.1:0-8484 GCA_047637815.1 Anaerovoracaceae bacterium | reverse complement strand
TCGTCGGTGTCTTCGATACGCAGATAGAAGATTCCGCCACTCTGGGTGGCCAGCCGTTCGTCTACGAAGGCCCCGTACAGGTTGCCCAGATGAATGAAGCCGGTGGGGCTGGGACCCAGCCTTGTGACCATAGCCCCTTCCTTCAGCTCCCTGGGGGGATAGATCCGGTCATAGTCTTCTCTGGTCTTATGGATATGCGGAAAAAGAAGTTCCGCCAGTTCTTGATGATTCATACTTTCCTCCATTCTGTCATAATACTTAATTATAGCAAAAAAAGGGTGGCAGAACAACCGGTGCAAGTATACAATATTTCGGCCGGATGGCCCATTGACAGAAGCTGAAAGAAGCATTAGTATGTTCATGTCACAGAATAAAGAAACTTAAGAAACCAAGAAAGCATAGGTGTAACGATGAAAGAGTACAATATTTCCCATCTGGTAAAATCCGAAGATCTGAACCACCACGGCACCCTCTTTGCCGGTCGTTCAGCAGAATGGCTGGTGGAAGCAGCTTTTGTAGCGGCAGCGGCGGAGCATGGACGTCCCCAAGATGTCCTCTGCATCAATATACATGGATTCATCTTTAAAAGACCAGTGGCCAAGGGCACCATCCTGACTCTGAAATCCCGGGTCGTCAAGACCGGCAGGACCAGTCTGGTGGTCTATGTGAAGGCCGTATCGGAAATCGAGGATATTCAGCATGTAGATGGATTCCTGACCTTTGCCTGCCTGGAACCGGACACGAAAAAAAAGCGGGTCCATGATGTGGTTCTGGACGAAACAACCGATCCGGAGGAGCTGGAAATCCGGGAAAGAGCAATGAAATTATAACATGTTCAAGAACCCTTTTCTGTGGTATAATGTATAAGTTAGTTGTTTAAGAAGCTGCCTTTTCAGGCAGCGCGAACCACATAAAGGAAGAATATGAACTTTAAGGAACTGGGGATCGTGGATCCCATTTTAAAAGCACTGGTGGAAGAGGGCTATACCGCACCTTCCCCCATACAGGAGCAGGCCATTCCCCACCTGCTGGAGGGAAGGGATTTGCTGGGATGTGCCCAGACGGGCACCGGCAAGACGGCGGCCTTCGCCATACCCATCCTGCAGGCCATCGGGGAGCAGCACGGAGGAGGCCATCGGCCCACCCGCGCCTTGATTCTAACCCCAACAAGAGAATTGGCCATTCAGATTGAAGAGAGTTTTAAAGCCTATGGCCGTCACATGAACCTCCGAACCGTATGTATTTACGGTGGAGTTTCTCAGAAGCCCCAGGTGGACCAGCTGAAAAAGGGAGCCGATATCGTGGTGGCCACCCCCGGTCGATGGAATGATTTGTATGAACAAGGTCTGATCCAGACCAATAAAATAGATATTCTGGTGCTGGATGAAGCGGACCGGATGCTGGACATGGGATTCATCCACGATGTCCGGAGGATCATTCGGAAGCTGCCGGAGAACAGGCAGAATCTGCTATTTTCCGCCACCATGCCCAAGGAAGTCCAGGGACTGGTCAACACCATCCTGAAAAACTACGTTCGCATCGAAGTGACTCCCCCCGCATCCACGGTAGATACCATCGAGCAGATGGTCTATTACGTGGACAAACCCAACAAGCCTAAGCTCCTCCGGGATCTGGTCCAACAGGGGGATATGGATTCGGCCCTGGTCTTTACCAGGACCAAGCACGGTGCGGACCGGGTGGTCCGCCAGCTGATGAAGGACAAGATAAAGGCAGCGGCCATCCACGGTGACAAATCTCAGAATGCCCGTCAGCGGGCTCTGGAACAGTTCAAGTCCAGAGAAATCAGGGTACTGGTGGCAACAGACATTGCCGCTCGGGGAATTGACATCGAAGAACTGTCCCATGTGATCAACTATGACATCCCCAATATTCCGGAGACCTATGTTCACCGGATCGGTCGTACCGGCCGGGCAGGACTGGGTGGCATAGCCATTAGTTTCTGCATGTACGAAGAGATGCAGTATATTCGGGACATTGAAAAGGCCATCGGCAAACTTTTGCCAGAAGCCCCCACCCAGCCTTACCCCATGGAGATTTTCCAATCGGAAACGGCTCCTGCTCCGGGGCCAAGGCCACCTCGCCGCCCCCAATCGACCAGAGCATTTGGCGGCAGAGGCTCAAGAAGATGAAAGAAGCAGGAATCCTGATGCCAGTCACCAGCCTGCCTTCACCCTACGGCATAGGCACCCTGGGCAGGGAAGCCTATGCTTTTCTTGACTTTATCGGGGATGCCGGCATGAAATACTGGCAGGTGCTCCCTCTTGGCCCCACTGGTTATGGGGACAGCCCCTATCAGAGTTTTTCTTCCTTTGCCGGGAACCCTTATTTGCTGGATCTGGATCTTCTAGCCCTGGAAGGGCTGATAGAACCGAAAAAACTGGAAGTCCTGGCAAGTCAGGTAAAACAAAAAGAAGGAGAGGCTCCCGATGAATGGACTGGGGTAGACTACGGAACCCTTTATCAGCAACAGATTCCTCTCCTACGGGAAAGCTATCAAATCTGGAAAGAAAAGGGGGCGGGGGGGCCCTCCACCAGGGATGATTTTGAGATATTTTGCCGGCAGCAGGCCCACTGGCTGGAAGACTATGCCCTTTTTATGGCCTTAAAAGATCAGATGGGGGGCAGAGAATGGCTTCTCTGGCCGGAGGATCTGCGAAGAAGAAGGGAAGAAGCCCTTCAGATTCAACGGGAAATCCTGAAGGATGAAATCGCGTTCTGGTGCTTTGTGCAGCATCAATTCTTTCGCCAGTGGCAGAAGGTGAGGGCCCATGCCCATGACCTGGGGATCCGCATCATCGGAGACATTCCCATGTATATTGCCATGGACAGCGCTGACGCCTGGACCCTGACCAGCCAGCTGCTGATGGACGATCAGTGCCGGCCTACTCAGGTGGCCGGAGTTCCGCCGGATCTGTTTTCCGAAACCGGCCAGCTTTGGGGAAACCCCTTATACGACTGGGAAGCCATGAAAAAGGACGATTACCGGTGGTGGCGCCATCGGATGGCCCATTTGTCGAAACTGTATGATGTAATACGGATCGATCACTTCCTTGGAGTGGCTCGGTATTATTGTGTGCCGGAAGGGTCTGAAACTGCCATGATCGGAGAGTACAAGCCGGGACCCGGCCGGGACCTGATTCGGATCATGGAAGCAGAAAAGGGAACCGCTGCCATCATCGCCGAAGATCTGGGAGTACCCAATCCGGAGGTGGAAAAAATTTTAGAGGAAACCGGTTATCCGGGGATGAAAGTCCTCCTCTTTGCCTTTGACGGCAATCCTGAAAACCCCCACCTTCCGGAGCAGCAGAAGCCTAAGGTGATATACTATGGGGGAACCCATGACAACGACACTCTTCTGGGTTTTCTGGAAGAAGGGACGGAGAGTCAGCTGGCAAACCTGCTGAATTATCTGTCCTTGAAAGGGCCCATGCCGGAAGGCCGGAAAGAAAAAAGCAACATCCGATGGATGTTGCTGGAGCGAATAGCCAAATGCCCGGCGGACCGGGTGATTTTTCAGATACAGGATCTGATGGGACTGGGCAACGAAGCACGAATCAATGAACCCTCCACCTTGGGGAAAAACTGGAAATGGCAGGCACGGAAAAATCAATTCACCCCGGATCTGAAAAGGGACATGAAAAAACTGGTTGCCCTCAGATAACGTAGTTGTCGCCCCCCTCATCACCACGCAGCAGGTCTTCCAGGGTGATGCCCTCAACAAAATCGTCGATCAGCTTGTCCAGCTTGCTCCACATGGGCAGAGTGCGGCATTCGCCGGCCCGCTCGCAAAGGTTGGTATCCCCGTCCAGACAGCTGACCGGTGCCAGGGAGCCCTCCGTCAGTTTCAGAATACTGCCGACGGTATAGGTGTCCGGATCCCGGGCCAGCCGGTAGCCGCCTCCCTTTCCCCGCAGAGCCGTGACAAATCCGTTCTTGCTGAGGATGGAAACGATGCTTTCCAGGTATTTCTCTGAAATTTCCTGCCGCTTGGCAATTTCCATCAGGGGGATATATTCACCGGTGTTCCTCTCTGCCAGGTCCAGCATGATTCGGAGCGCATAACGGCCTTTGGTGGAAATCATCATGATGCCACCTCCTTTCTTGAAACCCATTTTATCAGAAGGTTGATAGGAAATCAATGAATAAAAATCAAATAAACATATTGACACGGTATGTTGGTAGTGGTATACTTTGTTTCAATAAAAGCCCAAACCCATGAAGATTCAAATTAAAATACGGAAGAAAGGAGACGAGTCCCATGTTCAATAAGATTCAGCACACAACTGTTATGATGATGGATATGATGATGTACATGCCTATGAACATGTGCAAAATTTCTGATGCTCAGAAACACGACTCGTCTTGCGTCATATCCGGATAATTTCTTTTTCAAAAAGAATTAGTAAGGTAGGGAACAACCGAGTTCTCTGCCTTTTTTTATTGCTACAGGAAAGAAGGAGGCTTTCATGATAGAAATCATCAACGTCAGCAAAATATTTCAAACAGCCAGTGGACCGGTGGCGGCCCTGGAAAACATCGATCTTCGGATAGAAGACGGTGAAATCTTCGGAATCATTGGTCTTTCCGGAGCAGGGAAAAGCACCCTGGTCCGTTGCATGAACCTGCTGGAGAGACCGACGGAAGGCAGGGTCGTCGTGGACGGTAAAAATCTGATGGAACTGCCTAAAAAAGAACTGCTGGAAATGCGCCGCTCCATGGGCATGATCTTTCAGGGCTTTAACCTTCTGGAGCAGCGGAATGCCCTGCAGAATGTATGCTTCCCTTTGGAAATCGCCGGTGTATCGAAAAAAGATGCGAAAAAGAGGGGAGAAGAGCTGCTGGAGCTGGTAGGACTGTCGGATAAAGCCAAAGCCTACCCCTCCCAGTTATCCGGAGGACAGAAGCAGCGGGTTGCCATTGCAAGAGCCCTGGCCTCAGATTGCCGGTACCTGTTGTGTGATGAGGCCACCAGTGCTCTGGACCCGGCGACCACCCATTCCATCCTGCAGTTGCTTAAGGAAATCAACCAGAGACTTGGGGTGACCATCGTCATCATCACCCATGAAATGAAGGTCGTCGAAGAAATCTGTCACCGGGTAGCGGTGATCCACAAGAGCCGGATCCAGGAAATCGGAAGAGAAGAGATTCGGGCCCATTTTGCCATAGAAGGAGGGGACAAGGATGTCAGAAATGTTTTATAAGCTTTGGGATGCTGGAATCATCCAGCTGGGGATATGGGAAACCATCTACATGACGGTAATCTCCACCTTTTTTGCCTACCTGCTGGGCATGCCTCTGGGCATCCTCCTCCATGTGACGGAAAAAGGCGGCATCCACCCCCTTCCCGGAACCAACCGGATTCTGGGATCCGTGATCAACATCTTCCGGAGCATCCCCTTTATCATCCTGATGGTAGCCATGCTCCCGGTGGCCAACCTGATCGTGGGCACCAGCCTGGGAAACCAGGCCATGATCGTTACCCTGGTCATCGCAGCCACTCCCTATGTGGCCAGAATGGTGGAGGCTTCCATGAAGGAAGTGGGAGCCGGTGTCATTGAAGCGGCTCAGGCTATGGGTACCTCCTCCCTGAAAATCATCTGGAAGGTACTGATACCCGAAGCCAAGCCGGCTCTGCTGACCGGTGGAATCATCTCCATGGTCACCATTCTGGGCTACTCCGCCATGGCTGGAGTCATCGGAGGAGGAGGACTGGGGAAAATCGCCATCACCTACGGATACCAGCGGTATAATGACGACATCGTTTGGATCTGCGTGATTCTGACCATCGTTATCGTCCAGCTGATACAGGAATCCGGTTCCCGGCTGGTTCATAAAACAGATAAAAGAATACGCTAAAAGAAAGAGAGGAAGCACTTATGAGTAATTATCGATTTGAAACCCTTCAGCTCCATGTGGGTCAGGAGCAGGCCGATCCGGCCACCGATGCCAGAGCCGTCCCCATTTATGCCACCACCTCCTATGTGTTTAAGGATTCCCAGCAGGCGGCCAACCGGTTCAACCTGTCAGAGGGAGGCAACATTTATACCCGATTGATGAATCCAACCTCCGATGTATTTGAAAAACGGATCGCAGCTCTGGAAGGAGGAGCGGCAGCCCTGGCTACCGCATCCGGATCCTCGGCGATTGCTTACGCAGTTCAGAATATCGCCATTGCAGGAGATCATATCGTTGCAGCCAGAAACCTGTATGGTGGAACCGCCAACCTGTTTGCCAATACCCTTCGGGAGCAGGGGGTGGAAACCACCTTTGTGGACCCGTCTGATCCGGAAAACTTCCGAGCCGCCATCCGGGAAAACACGAAGCTGATCTTCGCAGAAGCCCTGGGGAATCCCAACAGTGACCTGGTGGATCTTCGGGCTATCGCTGACATTGCCCATGAAAATGGCATTCCCTTCATCGTGGACAGCACCTTTGCCACCCCTTACCTGCTCCGCCCCATCGATTACGGAGTGGACATCGTGGTCCATTCAGCCACCAAATTCATCGGCGGCCACGGCACCGTCATGGGAGGGGTCGTCATCGACGGAGGCCGGTTCGACTGGGCCCGGAATGACAAATTCCCGGGGTTGTCCAAGCCCAACCCCTCCTATCATGGAGTGGTGTTTACAGAAGCATGCGGCAATCTGGCCTATATCATCAAAATCCGTACAACATTGCTAAGGGACCAGGGAGCTGCCATTTCCCCCTTCAACTCCTTCCTGCTTCTGCAGGGCCTGGAAACCCTGTCTCTCCGGGTGGAACGCCATGTGGAGAACGCCCTCAAGGTAGTGGATTTTCTGAAGAACCATCCCCAGGTGAGCCGGGTGAACCATCCCTCTCTGGCAGAGGGACGCCAAAAGGAACTCTATAAGGAGTACTTCCCCCAAGGTGCCGGTTCCATTTTCACCTTTGAGATCGATGGAGATGAAACGAAAGCCAGAAAGTTCGCCGAGTCCCTGAAGCTCTTTTCCCTGCTGGCCAATGTGGCCGATGTGAAAAGCCTGGTGATCCATCCGGCTTCCACCACCCACAGCCAGCTGAATCCGGAAGAACTGCTGGCCAGCGGCATCAAACCCAACACCATCCGGCTGTCTATTGGTACGGAGCATATCGATGACATTCTGGAGGATCTGCAGCAAGCCTTCGAAAGCCTGAAATAAGCAAATTATATTATTGAATTAAGAAAGAAAAGAGGTAAAGAAGATGAAGAAGATTGTATCATTAATTGCCGTTTTAGTACTGATCGTCGGATCCCTGGCAGCCTGCTCCCAGGGAGGAGGAACTACCCCAGAGGGAGAAGGAGACAGCACCGTCATTAAAATTGGTGCCAGCGCCACCCCCCATGCCGAAATTCTGGAACAGGTCAAGGACCAGCTGGCCGAAGCCGGTTATACCCTGGAAATCATCCAGTATGATGACTATGTCCTGCCTAACCAGGCTCTTGCTGATGGCACCCTGGACGCCAATTACTTCCAGCATCTGCCCTACCTGAACAGCTACAACGAAGCCAACGGAACCGATCTGGTTTCTGCAGCCATGATCCACTATGAGCCCTTTGGCATCTATGGCAACGAGATTCAGGACCTGACCGACCTGGAGGATGGAGCCACCATTATTCTGCCTGCGGATGACAGCAACGAAACCAGAGCTCTCCTTCTCTTGCAGCAGGAAGGGCTGATCAAGCTGGCAGAAGGCTCCAGCGCCGAAAAGGGTGTCACCACGCTGGATGTTCTGGATGATGGGGGTTACGACATCGTTACCGTTCAGGCGGATACCGTTGCGGCTCAGTTGAAAAACAGTAATTCAGGAACCATTGCCGTTATCAACGGAAATTATGCCCTGGAAGCAGGACTGAAGGTGGAAGAAGCTCTGGCCCTTGAAGATGCCAGCGGCGATGCAGCTATCACTTATTCCAACATCATTGCCGTTCGAAGCGGAGAAGAATCCAGCGACAAGATCAAAGCGTTGATTCAGGCTCTTGAAACCGACCAGGTAAAGGTGTATATTGAAGATACTTACGGCGGTGCCGTTGTAGCTATTTTCTAAATATCAGAAGTGAGGGCAATATGAAACGAAAAGTATGTTTTCTGTTTATTAATGCAACCATCGCCGAACCCCAAAGAATGGTCATGGACCTGGGGCAGGGTGAAATGATCGTGGTAGGAGTCGGTTCCTATGACATGGCCTGCAGTGAAGCAAAAAAGCTGGCTGAAGAGGGGGTTCTGATGATTGAACTCTGTGGCGGCTTTGGCACCATTGGCCACGCTAAAGTAACAGAAGCGGTGGAAGGAAAGCTCCAGGTAGGAGTTGTCCGATTTGACAACCATCCGGGATACGACAATCAGTCCGGAGATGCCCGCTGGCTTTAAACCCAAGCTTGCAGGGGAAAAAGCCTGCAAAAAAATTCCCTTGACCACAGAAAATCCATTGATTTCTCCGTCTGTTGTGCTATACTTGTACAAG